>CABSKZ010000352.1 GCA_902478395.1 uncultured Eubacteriales bacterium
GGCCTAACGCTTGCCGAATGATGATTCAATGTTCTCAAAAGTGAACGCCTCTGGCGTTCAGGTGGCGAATTGCGCCGCCGTTCGTCAGAACCTTTTGAGGTTATTATACCCGAAACCATCTGCTTTTGCAAGAAAATCTCAAAATTTTGTTGCAATTTATGCCAAAGTTTGATATGATAATCCGGTGTGATTGAGACTGCCCTCAACAGGGCGCAGGCAAAAGAAAGGGATGAGGTCTATGTCAACAAAGGTGGTAATCGGGGCCCAGTGGGGCGATGAAGGAAAAGGTAAAATCATTGATATACTGGCCCAGCGGTCCGAGGTTGTCGTCCGCTCCCAGGGCGGAAACAACGCAGGCCACACGGTCGAGGCGGACGGGGTGGAGTACAAACTGCGCCTGACGCCTTCCGGCATTTTGGGCAAAAACACGCTTTGCATCATCGGGACCGGCGTGGTGCTGAACCCAGGCGTCCTGCTCGGCGAACTGGATATGCTCCAGGAAAAAGGCGTGGATACCGGACGGCTGAAGATCGATTTGCGCGCGCATATCATCATGCCATACCATACCGTGCTTGATGGGCTGATGGAAGCGGCCCGCGGCAAAGAGGATATCGGTACCACGAAAAACGGTATCGGCCCCTGCTATATGGACAAGGCGGAGCGTATCGGGATCCGTCTGTGCGACCTGCTTGACAAAGAGACATTTATTGAAAAAGCAAAAGCGAACACTGCGATAAAAAACCAGTACATAACAAAAATATACGGTGGAGAAGCCATTGACCCAGACAGCTTCATCGAGGAATATTTAGCATACGCAGAGCGCCTGCGTCCTTATGCGGACGATACAACCGTGCTCCTTTACGATGCGATAAAAGCGGGGAAAAAGGTTCTGTTTGAGGGCGCGCAGGGAACGCTGTTAGACCTCGACCTCGGCACCTACCCGTTCGTCACGTCTTCGCATCCAATTTCCGGAGGCGTGTGTATCGGGACTGGTATCGGCCCAACGCTGATAGAGGAATGCATCGGAGTCATGAAGGCATATACCACCCGCGTTGGAAAAGGGCCATTCCCCACAGAATTGTTTGACGAAACAGGCGATCAGCTCCGCAAGGTTGGAAACGAGTTTGGCACGGTTACCGGCCGTCCGCGGCGCTGTGGCTGGTTTGATGCGGTCATCGGGCGCTTTGCCGTCCGCACAAGCGGGCTGACTGGCATTGCGTTGAATAAGCTGGATACGCTGACTGGCCTTCCGGTGCTGAAAATCTGCAACGGGTACAAAAAGGACGGCAAAACGATTTCCGATTTTCCAGCTAGCTTGGAAGAACTGGCAAAATGCGAGCCGGTTTATGAGGAATTGGAAGGCTGGAACGACGATATCACCGGCGCAAGGACCTATGACGAACTGCCTGAAAAAGTAAAAAAATATGTGGAGCGTGTGGAAGAACTATGCGGCTGCCGTGTCTGCATGGTCGGCGTCGGCCCGGACCGCGAACAAAATATCGAGCGTTAAAGGGCAGTTTTACAGGAAAATAAAATGAACGGTACTTTTCTTCCCTCTTTTATCATATAGTTTTAATGGACATACATTATGATAAGAAAGAGGGAAGAACTTTGTTGAAAAATGTAATCCAGAAATCAGTTTATCATTTGAAGGACAACCTGACTTTTTACGCCGTCGTCGCG
Organism: uncultured Eubacteriales bacterium; assembly: GCA_902478395.1. Lineage (GTDB taxonomy): Bacteria > Bacillota > Clostridia > UBA1381 > UBA9506 > CABSKZ01. The sequence goes on from CABSKZ010000352.1 coordinate 1,684, forward strand.
GCGGCGTTTCTTGCGGGCGGCGTGCTTGCTGCTGTCTGCGCTTTTTCGTTGTCAGAACTGGACAACAAGGAACTCATGCTGTACCTGAACGACTTTTTTTCGAATGTCAACCAAACCGGATCCGACGGTTTTTTGGTGTTCAAACTGTCCGTGTTGATGCAGCTTAAGGAATTTGGTCTGCTGTTTCTTCTGTCGGTTATGGTCATAGGGGCACCGTTTGTTGTGGCATTTACGGCGTTTAAAGGCTTTTGCGGATGTTTTACGCTCTTGTTTCTGTTCAAAACCTATGGCGCAAAGGCGGCTCTGTTTTTCCTTGTTGGAATGCTGCCTCACTGCCTGATTCTCATTCCGTGCTATGCCTTTCTGTTCGTTGCCTGCATCAAATTTTCGCTTTCACTGACGAAGGAAAAATTCGATTTCAGAACGAAACTCCTGCGTTTTCTGCTGCTGTTGTGTCTGCTGTTTGCGGTTTCTGTCATGGCTTCGCTGCTCCAGGCCTATATTGAACCGATTTTTATTAAACTGATTTCCGGGTATTTCCTGGCGTGAGCCGGACATATTGCCTGGGAATAGCAACAGGTCAATGCGCAGGTTGAGCAGAGTTGTTCTGCCGCCTATTTTTCGTGTGAAAGGTATTCTGAAAAGCGCTGTGAAATCTGTTTCACTGTTTGTGCATGGAATGATAGGCGTGTTTGCCATATAAACGCGGCATATTTTCCGCTGCTCCAAAATTGGATAGATTTTATTCTTTACATTTGTGCAAAAATAGTTTACAATAATATATATCTGTTAACTTTAGAAAGGAAGCCGAAATGTCTGAACTGGTAGAACGTTTTATTACGTATTTGGAAAAGGATAAAAAGCTGACGAAAAGCACACTGCAATCGTACCGACATGACACGATGCAGTTTATCGATTTCCTGGAAAGCAACCGCCTGAAAAGTGTGGACAAGGTCAACAAGGCGCTGGTCGTCTCTTACATTGTCCATCTGCAAAAGCTGGGGCGGGCCACTTCAACCATTTCGCGGAACATTGTTTCGCTCAAGGGTTTTTATCTGTATCTTATGAAAATCGGCGTCGTTTCGGAGGACCCGATGCTGGAAATCCATCCGCCGAAGGTGGAGAAGAAGCTGCCGCAGGTGCTTACAACGAAAGAAATCGAATTGCTGCTCGACCAGCCCAAATGCGTCGATTTGAAGGGCTACCGCGATAAAGCTATGCTTGAACTGCTGTATGCCACCGGAATCCGGGTTTCGGAATTGATTTCTTTGAATCTGGATGATATCAATCTGGATATGGGATTCATCCGCTGCCGTACGGGCGGGAAGGAACGCATAATTCCAATTGGAAAAATTTGTACCAACGCCCTGCATGAATACATAACCAATGCGCGGGGGATGATCATCAGAACGCCGGAGGAGGAAGCGTTGTTTGTCAATATGTCCGGTATGCGCCTGTCGAGGCAGGGCTTCTGGAAACTGATCAAACAGTACACCCAGCAGGCGAATATTACAAAGCCGATTACGCCGCATACCCTCCGCCATTCGTTTGCCGCACACCTTTTGGAAAACGGCGCGGATTTGCGCTCGATTCAGAGTATGCTCGGCCATGCGGATATCTCCTCTACACAGGTGTATGCCCAGCTAATGAATAACAAATTGAAGGATATTTACGCAAAGGCGCATCCAAGAGCATAGCAAAAAGTAGGTTTCAGAAATTTTATGCCTCAGACAAAATTGTCTTTCACAATCAAAATGCTGAGAGATATAATATGCGAACTCCCCCTCGTTTCTGCCAGTTAAAATGACAGAAGCGAGGGGGAGTTTTATTCCCCATACAGATGAAAATTTACAGCGTAATCACACCAAAGGAATTCAG
>CABSKZ010000353.1 GCA_902478395.1 uncultured Eubacteriales bacterium
CGGAAAAAAACGGAGAACTGGCATTTTTCAATGGCTACGGCGGATTTGACGGGAACGAATATGTCATCCGCCTGTCTGGAGAGGAGAACACGCCGCTGCCGTGGGCGAACGTGGTGGCGAACGAACGGTTCGGCTTTGTCGCGACAGAGTCCGGCGGGGGATACACCTGGGCGGAGAACTCCCGGGAATTCAAGCTGACCCAGTGGAGCAACGACACGGTAGCCGACCCGCAGGGAGAGGCGGTTGCCGTCCTTGACAGTTCAGACAGAACGCTGACCGGACCAACCCTCGCGCCGTACCGTGATAGCGGCGAATATGAAATCCGTTATGGATTTGGATATTGCCGCTACAGCCATGTGTGCGGCGGGCTGCGGATGGAGCTGACACAATTCGTTCCGGTGGGGGATTCCGTCAAGCTATCCCTTCTGACGCTTACAAATGAGACGGAAGAGGAACGCCGTCTGACAGTGTATTACCATGTGAACCCAATTCTCGGTGCGCAACGGAGCAACACGCTTCCCTACATCGTCACGGAGATGGAGGGGGGCATCCTGACTGCACAAAACACCTACAACGGGGAATACAGCGGCCTTTTGCTATTCCTCGGCGCAACGGAACCGTTTGAGCAGATACAGCCGGGCAGTTCCTTGAAAATTGCGGTGACGCTCCCAGCCAGGGAAACAAAAAAAATCTGTCTGAAGCTGGGGTGTGGCCGGGGGATGGAGCAAATCGGGCGATTATGCGGCAAATATGATGATTGGAAACAGATTGAGCAGGCATTTTTCGGTGTTCAGCGGTACTGGGACTCCCTGACGCGGGCCGTGACGGTGCAGACACCGGACGAGTCGATGAATCTCCTGTTAAACGGCTGGCTGCTGTATCAAACGCTATCCTGCAGGATGCTGGCGCGAAGCGCGTTTTACCAGTCCGGCGGGGCATATGGCTACCGCGACCAGCTGCAGGATTCCCTCGCATTCCTCCATGCGGAAAGCGGCATTACACGGCGGCAAATCCTGCTGCACGCCGCACATCAATTCCTTCAGGGCGATGTGCAGCACTGGTGGCATGAGAACCCAAAACCGGAGGGCGGCATGGCGGACAAGGGCATCCGCACCCGGTTTTCCGATGATTTGCTCTGGCTGCCGTATGTGCTGTGCCGGTATCTGGAAACGACGGGTGACGAAACAATTCTGGAAGAGAAAGCGCCATATCTAGAAGGGGACGTGCTGGCAGAAGGAGAGGACGAACGGTATTTTGTCGCGCGCCTGTCCGGGCAGGAAGGGTCGGTATACGAACATGCGAAACGCGCGTTGGAACGGTCGTTGACCTGCGGACCGCACGGACTGCCCCTGATGGGCTCGGGAGATTGGAATGACGGCATGAATACCGTCGGCAACCAGGGACGGGGCGAGAGCGTCTGGCTCGGCTGGTTCCTCTGCGATATCATCGGACGGTTTGCTCCGGTCTGCGAGGCGCGTGGAGACACGGCGTTTGCAAAAACAATTTTGGAATACAGGGCACAGCTCACAGACGCGCTGAACCGTGAAGCGTGGGACGGCGCCTGGTTCCGCCGCGCCTATTTTGACGACGGTACGCCGATGGGCTCTTCAGAGAATACGGAATGTAAGATTGATTCCATCGCGCAGTCGTGGGCTGTTCTGTCCGGCTGTGCCGAACCGGAGAAGGCGGGCCGTGCGCTGGAGTCTCTGGAACAGCATCTTGTGGACGAAAAAAATGGTATTATCAAGCTTCTCACGCCGCCGTTTGGGGAGGGTAACCTGTCTCCGGGCTATATCAAAAGTTACGTAATGGGCGTACGTGAAAACGGCGGGCAATATACCCACGCCGCTGTCTGGGCGGTCATGGCGTTTGCGGCGGAAGGGCGGGGAAGCGAAGCGGTCCGGCTTTACCATATGCTGAATCCTATTAACCATGCGCTGTCAAAGGAAGCCGCCGATGTTTATAAAACAGAGCCGTATGCAGTCGCAGCGGACGTCTACAGCGCGCCGCCGCACGAGGGGCGCGGCGGTTGGAGTTGGTACACTGGTGCGGCTGGATGGATGTACCAGTGCGGTCTGGAAAGCATCCTCGGTTTGCAAAGACGGGGGGAGGTTCTGGTACTGGAGCCGCATATCAGCCGGGAATGGAAGGAATATTCGGTCGATTACCAATATGGAAACAGCCTGTACCATATCGCCGTTCAAAATGAATCTGGGGCGGAATCGGGCATACAATCCCTGCATTTGGATGGGAACCCGGTCGAAGGAGGTGTGGTCCCTTTGACGGATGATGGAAAAACCCATACGGTCTTGGCTATGATGTGATGCAGCGCCTCGGGAATAAAAACGACAGGAAGATTTGCATTCGTTTGCGGATGAATATATGCCGCGTACCAGAAAGGGAGAGGACTGGGGGCGGCGCATATATTCTAAAGAAGGGGAGCCTACGAAAGGCAAGCATTCATAAGGAAGCAGATTCGTTTCCAGTGGACGGTGCAGCGGAAAAGGGCTAAAAAGCAACGGCAGCCCTTAATACAATTTCCTAGACTTGCTGTGATTGGGAAAAAATTGCCGCAGTTTTTTCAGCTGCGGCATTCTCTTTGGATGAGCCATCCCTAAAAAAGACCGTTAACTTTTGCACATGGGTATGCGTGTCAACGGTCAAATTTTGGTATGCAGTTGTTTAGGACGGGGCAATAAACCGAATTTTGTATCATTTTGTTACTGCACGCTTTTTAATTTTTGCACGGCCTCTTCTTTTGTCGCCACAAAAAAGAAATCCTTCCCATTATTTGATTCATAAATGAAATCCCTTAACGGCTTGCTGGTATAACCTGAAAAGTCACCGTAAATTGCAGCTTTCACGTGATAGTTAATGAATTTTTGTAAAATTTCTCCCGCGATTCCTGTGCTGAGAATGAAAAAATCTTCGATTATTGCCTTTTTATCAATTACAATCTTAGCCGCACCTGTTTCATATTTTACAGACATTACGAAATCTAAAGCAGATTGCGTGTCAATAATTAGCTTCTCATTACTGGAAACAATGGCTATATTGGTTCCATTGTCTTTTAAGTTTTCAATTTTCATATTGTTTCTCCTAAACTAAATTCGTATTTTCTGTTAAACTGTAACCTCAACACCGCCGGCACGATATCAACCCCGGCTCTTTATATATTTTCGTGTATAAAGGGCATACGGCAAAACATGTTCCGCAGTGGAACTCAGAATCCAGACCAACTCGCTTGCGTACATTGCATATAATTTCCGCACTCTGGTTGCAGAGTTGGTTCTGCTCAAACCAGGGGAGCATATGTCAAGATTGAAGAAAGTTTGATTTCTGAACCAGGTTCTTTCGTCACCAAAAGACATTTTTTCCTAATTTGATTGGTTCTTACGATTTTTCCAAACATTATACAATATGTCTTTAAGCACTAACATTGCATCTTGTTCGTTGAATTTATATTCCTGTTTTAGTTCATCCAACATCGTATTTATTCTAAAGGCATAATTAGGAATGTTAACTTCTGCCTGATATTTAAGAAGAATGGGGTATTTC
>CABSKZ010000354.1 GCA_902478395.1 uncultured Eubacteriales bacterium
TCCCTCTTTCTGCTGGTACGCTTTGGTTACCGCAAAATTAAGCGCCAACAGAACTGTAGAAATAATCTGAAGAATATAATCCTGCATCATAATGATTATACCGCCTAACATTACCATCGATTGAAAATGGGCGGCGAAACAGCCTGAACATTTTTCTGCCCGGCAAAACCGTGCATTCCCTTATCAAGCGATGGTATTATAAATTTGTTTTATAGTTCTTCTGAAATTAATTCCCGGTAGCATGCCAGGTTGCTTCTCATCACCAGCTCCGGCCGAATCAGCCTCGTCTGCACACGACCGGAATGGAGCGCCTCCAGCATGAGCTGCACCGCAGTACGCGCCTGCAAAACCTGATTCTGAAAAATAACCGCGCTGAGGCTTCCATCCTCCAAGCAAGCAATCGTCCCACGGTACAAATCCAGCCCTACCACTTTCATATGGTCCTGCATTCCGCGGCGTTTCACCACCTCGCAAATAGCAGGGGCGACATAGGATGAGGTAAAAATGCCAGACAGCTCCGGCCGCACCTCCAACAGCTGTTCCGTCAGTCTTCCGGCCTCCTCCATCCTGTCAAAGGTACTTTCAACCGCTACGGTTTCAAGTCCCAGCCCCTTCCCCTCCTCTATGAATCCCCTGAGATTGGCCTGATGCAGCGGCAGCTCTTTGTCACCCGCTAGCACAGCGGCTTTCCGTGCGCCCACCAGATATAAAAACTGCGCAGCCATCCTGCCGACGACACTTCCCTCCACCGAAACGCCGCCCGCCCCATCCAGCCCGTTAACAGCGGTGACCAGTGTCACAACCGGAACGCCGCGGCCTATCATCTCCTGCAGCTGGGCGCCGCATGCTCCCGTGCCTTCCACAATTAGTCCGCTTACCTTATTCTTGAGTTCTTCCACAGCGGCAAATAAACCGTTTGTGTCCTGCACACCGCCATAGGTCCGAATCAACGGACGCACGCCATATTCACTGGCGGAAACAAAGCCTTCGTCAATCCCCTTTTGTATGTAATATTGTACTTCATGCGGTACATCTGGTATTATGACACCAATCGTCAGCGATTTGCGCGGCAACGCCTGGGCAAATTTATTTGGTACATAGCCAAGTCCTTCCGCAGTTTGAACAATCCGCCTGCGCGTCTCCTCCTGCATCCGCCCCTTTCCAGACAATGCCTTGCTGGCTGTTGAAACAGAAACACCTGCCGCCTTCGCGATATCTGTAATCGTACTCTTAGACATAACGCCTCCTTTCCCAAGCTTGTTCTTTGACTGAAACAAGCTGCATTCACCTGTCCCGCTTTTGAGAAAACGTTTTCCCAACTTGTATGCCGCTAGTATAGCACAAACGTATTGCGGTGTCAAGCATAGAATTTAATTATTTTTCAATTTTCTATTCGTCCGTTCCCTGCGCAAAAATTCGCGCGGGCTGCACCCCTCAACCGAGCGGAACACATTACAGAAATAACTCTGATCACAAAAATCGAGCGAAGCCGCGATTCTACTGATGCTGTCGTTCGTATACAGCATCAGTTTTTTAGCCGTATCAACCCGCACCCGTTTGATATAAGCAAACGGCGGCATACCAAACTCTTGTCTGAACCTTCTGCAAAAGCAGCTCCGTTCCATATTAAAATGCCGCGCCATTTTTTCCAGTGTAATCCGGTCCCCAATATGCTCCTGCACATACCGTTCTGCCTCAAACGCCAGGGAATGCACCGGATAGCCGTCTATCAACCCGCGAAGGACACAATCGGAAATAATGGTCGTCACAATTGTATAAATAGTGGACGACAGCTCATATTCAAAGGTCCGCCGGCCTGCTTCAGCAATGGAAAACAATTTATAAATGCCCTTCTCAATTCCATCTATCCGGAAGAGAACGGGAAAGCACTGATTCGCATTCATCTCGTCTAACAAAGGCTGGCAGGGCTTTCCCCGGAAATGAAACCAGAGCATGTGCGCTTTCTTGCCTTTTTCAAAATAAAAATGATGCCAATTGTGCGCATCGACCAGAATGCCTTCTCCGGCACCCGCAGAAAGTTTGCTGCCGGACTGCTCCACATGCAGCACGCCCTCAAGCGTCAGCAATACAATATAGTTGTCAAAATAACTCCTGTCCACCCCAAAATCCGGCCGGCATTCATACCCCATCCCGTCGCTTACCAGCAAATTCTCTTCCGCAAACCGTGTGGGTGTATAAAAATGCCGGAACTGCTCATACCGGTTCATCGCGCCATCTCCCAGCATCAATATTCTACAACTTTTTGCCAATAATCTACAATACAAAAGCATCTATTTCTATTATACTACAAATATCATCATAATCAAGCGTAAAAGGAGCGATTGCAAAATGGAACGAAACCGGAAAATTCTCAGAGAGCTGGCGGCGCGGTATTATGAAATTGCTAACAGCGACACAAACCGGCGGCACATTCTGCACCACAAGCAAGTAAATGACCTGAAACAGCCCCGGCCGATTGTCCTGATAGATGAAATTCCATGGCAGGAAATGAATATTGACAACGAGTTGACACTGCAATGTGACACCGAGGAAGCCCGCCAAATAGAGACCTTCTTCCGTCAGGCAATTTACAAATGGGAGCATCTGCGTGCGGATATGGTTCTGCGTCCATATTATGCCGTGGGAAAGGTCATTCACGCGTCCGGCATCGGCTTTTCGCACCGTCAAAATCAGGACGGCGAACATCAAAACGTAAAATCCCATGTGTTCAAAGATCAAATTCAGACTGAAGAGGATATTGAGAAACTCCATTTTGAAACTATAACCTATGACGAAGCGGCTACCAATCAACAATTTGAGTTTGCTGCCGGCCTGTTTGGGGATATTCTTCCCGTAAAAATCACAGGTGCAGCGAGCGGCGGCTATGGGCTTGCCTGCCGGACATGGGATGAAATTGTCGACTTGCGCGGGCTGGATACCCTGTTTTACGACCTGATAGAACGCCCGGAGTTTATCCATAAACTGGTGGGCAAGCTATCCGATATCTATATGGACCGCATCCGTCAGTTTGAGGAACTGGAGCTGTTCGACACAGACAGCTACTACATTCATTGCACCGCGGCTCTTACAAACGACCTTACACCCGACCACGCGCACCCGAAAGCAAAGGACTGCTGGGGACGTGCCATGGCGCAGATTTTCGCAAGTGTGTCCCCCGAGATGCACGAAGAATTCGACACGGATTACATGGTGAAAACCATGGCGCCCTTCGGTCTGGTTTACTATGGCTGCTGCGAGCCTCTGCACAAAAAAATTCATATTATCGAGCGGATTCCGAATCTGCGAAAAATCTCTATCACCCCATGGGCAGATGTGGATGCCGCCGCGGAAATCATGCAGGACAAATATGTTGTTTCCGCGAAGCCAAATCCTGCCGCACTGGCAGATACATCACTCAGCCGTTCAGACGTCCGCCGGGAGTTGGATAATATTATCAGCGCCTGCCGCCGCAACAACTGCTCCTGTGAACTGGTATTAAAAGATATTACGACCGTTTCC
>CABSKZ010000355.1 GCA_902478395.1 uncultured Eubacteriales bacterium
AAGTTATCAAACCCCACCCATTTGCTTCCAAAAAAGCCCAGTGCCGGTGAATAATCCTGAAACGCAATCAGCGCGCCATACATTGGTTTATAGCAGAAAATCAGGTAGAAGGCGATAACCGGAAGTACCATAAGATACAGGCTCCAATTGATTTTCATGTCCTTCCTGACTTTTTGTCCGTATGTTTTTTTGCCTCGAATAGCGGGCTCTGTAACCGTTTTCTGCATTCTTTCAGCCCCTATCTGTTCAGATATCTTTCATAAGCGGACTGGTAGGCCGCCAGCAGCTTGTCAAGGCCCCTGCTGTTCATTTCCTTCACATACGCGTCAAAATTGTCAACCGGCTCCACGCCCATAATGAATTTTAAAAACTGCTCACTTTCATACGTTCTGACCGCATTTAAAATAGATGCCATTTCTTTTATCTCGTTCTCCTGGAAATAGAGCTGCGGCAGGATATGCTTCTCCATATTCGTGTCGCTCCACTTCTTCCATGCGTCCTGCTGCGCCGGAAGGGCCGCATACTGCTCCATGTAGCGGATATCCTGCACAAACGGACCGGCCACATGGGACCGCATATAATGGGACATTGCGGCGGACATCGCCAGCCCCTCTGGGTTTTTGGTAATATAGTCCGTATATTTCGGATAATTGTCTACCATGTTGTAGCTTTCGCCTTCAATGCCGAAGTTATAGAGCATATGCCCTTTTTCTGAATACCCATAGTCTAAGAATTTCATTGCCGCATCGATATTTTTGGATTTCGCGGAAATCGCCGCATAGGTGTTCGGAACCTTAAGCTGCATGTGGCCGAATTCCGGATAATCCCCCTTGTTAAGCGTCGGGAACGGAGCTGCAACCAGTTCAAACTTATCATTCGGTCTTGCAGCCATCAACTTGCCGATACCGCCGCCAACGGTTGTCGCAGTCGCGCCCGCGTAGCCGTTTAAGATGTTTGTCTCAATCATTTTAGAATCAACGGTAGCAATGCTGTTATCCAAAAGCCCTTCCTTGTACCAGTCGTTCATTTCTTTTAAGAAATCCTTATACTGAGGCTCCGCCGGGCCATAAACCACTTTTCCGTTGTCGATGTAAAAATCGCGGGTCGTGTTGTATGCATCGACAAAGCAGGCCCAAACAAAACCGTTCGGCGCCATAGAAAGCGGAGCGGAGGCCCCTTTCTTGTCTTTAAACTGCTGCAATACATTCTTCCATTCCGAAATGGTGGTCGGAACCTCTAGCCCCAAGTCATTGAGCCAATCCTGTCTCAGCACCAAGCCTGCTGATACCTGAAGCGTTTTATCTCCTCTGATAAACGGAAATCCGAAATAATAACCGGAGTCCGTTTTTACCGCGTTGTCAACATCATCGTTTTCATTCAGATATTTTGTTAAATTCGGTGCTTTTTGCTCCATCAGCTCATTGAGCTTTAATATGTACCCATCTGTAATTGCCTTCTCCGGGCCGCCGGCATATGCGGATGTCCAGTTATATTCCATGATGTCAGGCAGATCGTTTGAAACAATCATAATGTTAAACTTCTCTGCTGCCTGGCCCTGCGGCGGATGGATAAATTTCAGTTTTACCCCCGTATCCTCCTGCAGCTGCTTGGCAAATTCTGTCTCACCCAATTCAGTCACCGTCTGCGCTGTGCTTGCGTCCAGCTCAACCCAGTAGCTCAGCTCCGTTGTGCCGGAATTTGATGTCTGTGTCTTTCCGTTGTTTCCACAGCCGGCAAAGCTGCCAGCCAGCATGCAGATTGCCGCGGTAGCAGCAATCGATTTTAGAATCTTTGATTTCATGCAGTAACCCTCCTTAATTTGCTCTTTATAATCTCATCTTACCATCATGATTTCTCTGTGTAAATGGACAGAATCTATGAAACACAGGCTAAAATCAACGTTTTAATTACCTTTGAATTTTCCTGGCGTAATACCCTCCTGTTTCACAAAACACCGGATAAAAGTTTTTGAGCTGGAATAGCCGACCTCTCCCGCCAATTGCTCAACGGTGATCTGCCGTGAGGCCATAAGCTCTTTTGCTTTACTAATCCGTGTCTTTGTAATTCTTTCAAGCAGGGATTCATCCGTTTTCTTCTTATACACGTATGAGAGGTAGTTTGCCGTTAAGTTCAAGTGGTCTGCAATGGTGGCGACGCTCAGGTTTTTATCTTTGTAGTTTTCTTCGATATACGCCTGGATGCTAGCCACAAATTCCTCGTTGTCAGCGGATTTTACGGCATCGCGATCCAGCCGGTTGCAAAAGTCCTCCACAACCCGGATTATGGCCTCTTTCTTCTCTAAAACAGATTCGCATTTCTCCACCGACTCAAACAGCTCTTTGTTGTGCCCGTCCTCCGGCGGATTTACAAATGCCATGGAATTGACCGTTTTTGCAATTGTGCTCAGTACGTCGTAAACCAGGCATTTGCCGACAACCGGAACCAAGCCTTCGCCGTTGCTGAAGTTTTTGTCCCATATGCTTTGTATAATTTCCCTGCACTTTTCAGCATTTCCAGCCTTTAAGTTGTTAATCAGGCTCTGCTCCTGCTCAACCGGATAATTGTAGCTAAACTGTGAGCTGCTCTCAACCGAAGAATATTCCAAAATATCATTTTCCACATGGGTGAACCGGTAATCCATGGTGATAACCGCTTCGTTGTAACACTGCCGGATTGTCTCTGCCCCCAGATGGCGGCTGGAAACCGCTGTCGTGTAGTAAAGATTGAATGCAGAGGAGATAAAGGTATCCGCCCAGTTTAATATCTCCAGCATTTCTTTGTAGGAGGACTCCTGCGGCGGACAATTTACGATGAGGCCAAAATATTCCTCCTCCGCAAAAGTAACGCATTGGAAGCGTTCCCCCATCATCTCACCCAAAATATTTGTAATGATTAGCTGGGAAAGCTCAAATTCTTTTCCCTTGTTTGTCTCTTCATAAAAGAGCCCTTCCACACTCTCCACACTGAACAAAATGACAGAGAAAGCCTTTTCGTGAAATACGATACCGAGCTCCTCCAGAATTTGTTCTGTAAACTCCGTATCCCGGTTATGCAGCAGGCGGGATATGCTGTACTGCCGCAAGATTTCCTGTCTCTTCTGCAGTTCTCCTTCCATGCTGTCTTTCTGCTGAATTGCGTCAAGTAGCGTTTCCCCGATATATTGGTATTCATTGTCCACGTCGGGACTGTGCTTCGTATAATGCGTAATGGAATTCACAATATCGCGCAGGGGGCGGTGATTCTTTTTCACCCAAAACCAAATCAGATAGGCGCTGACGACAAGGCATAATAATGTGCTCAGAAGAACAACGTTGCGCAGCCCCGTGATCTCCTTTGCGTACAGCCTTTCATTTGTGAGGTAGATATATTGTAAATTTAATATATCCGACGGCAGCACTGAGATAATGTAGTTCAGACCGCCTATCGTCACTTCCTCCTGCGACATAATTTTCTCCAGTTCCTCTGGCTCAAGCGGAAGATTTTGCCGGTCCGGCCGGTTGTCGAGCAGA
>CABSKZ010000356.1 GCA_902478395.1 uncultured Eubacteriales bacterium
CTGTTAGATGAGTTATTTACATTATACCAGGATTGAAAATATGTTTCACTACAAAGCGTGGCTTGAAAAAAACAGCGATGGAACATTTGACGCTGTCATTTACATCAATTCAGTGGAAGATTTTTCTGTTGAATTCGCAAAAGAACTTTCGAAAGGGAAAGGCTGGAACCGGCTGAAGGATAAGAAACTCCGTTTTATCAAAATCATTCTCGCCGGAACCCTGATTCTATCCATTCCGTTTTCTCAGGTTGTGGCAAAAGGCCCGCGGTACGCGATGTCCTATATTTATTTCGGCTCCCAGTCCTCCCAGCTGGAATATATATCGCTCGCGCAGGACACGCTCGCCGTCGTTTCTCCCAGCTATTTTGATTTAAATGCCGATGGAAGCCTGAAATTAAACAGCATTTCGGAAAGCTACGTGAATGCCGTACACGGCAAAGGTATTCGGGTTGTGCCGTTTCTTTCAAACCATTGGGACAGGGAATCCGGCGTAAACGCCCTGAACCGCATCGATGAACTGTCCGATGAAATCGCTTCTGCCATCGCACGTTATAATCTGGACGGCATTAACGTCGATATAGAAAATGTCACCCACACGGAGCGGGATAAATATACCGAGTTGGTCAGGCAACTGCGGAATAAACTCCCTTCCGACAAAGAAGTGTCTGTTGCCGTCGCTGCTAACCCAAGCGGCTGGAACACCGGCTGGCATGGCTCCTATGACTATAAACGCCTCGGAGAAATTGCCGACCATCTGTTTATTATGAGCTACGACGAGCACTATCAGGGCGGCAGTGCAGGGCCGGTTGCAAGCCTTTCCTTTGTGGAAAAGTCAATCCAATATGCGCTGAAACAGCAGGTCCCCTCTTCCAAAATTGTGCTTGGCATTCCCTTCTTTGGCAGGCTGTGGGCGGCGGACGGGAGCACAAAAGGGCTGGGCGTTTCCAACAATAAAGTGGAAGAAATTATCGCAAAGTATGGCGGAACCGTCACATACGATACAACCGTCCGCAGCCCGAAAGCGGAATTTACACTGACGGAGTCGGACAATTTGGTCGTGACCGGAAAAAAACTGTCTGCGGGAGATTACGTGATATGGTACGAAAACAGTAATTCCATTAAAGAAAAGTTAGCGCTGGTAGATAAATACGACTTAAAGGGAGCAGGCAACTGGAGCAGCGGACAGGAGACACGCGACGTCTGGGACTATTACGATTTGTGGCTCAACAGCAAATACTTCGAGGATATTTACAACCACTTTGCGAAGGACGACATTATTCAGGTGGTGAAAAACGGATACATGGTTGGTACGTCAAACACGCATTTTTCGCCGGATAATGGGCTAACGAGGGCACAGGCCGCAACGATTGCGAGCCGCGTTCTGGCTCTTTCCCCGTCCGTCAGCCCGGCATTTTCCGATACAGCCGGACACTGGGCGGAAAAAGAAATTGCCGCCGCGGCAGATGCCGGTTTTTTTGAAGGATATCCGGACGGGACGTTTCAGCCGGACCGGTATATGACGCGGGAGGAGATGGCAAGCCTGCTCTCCCGTATGATTCAGGCTGATACAGCGCGGAAGGCGCCCGTTTTCTCCGATGTTGCGGAGGACCGATGGTCTTACGGCGAAATTACTGCGCTCGCACAGGCGGGCATTTTAAATGGTTATGAGGATAACACCTTCCGGCCGGAACAGATACTGACACGCGGAGAAATGGCCGCTCTGCTGGAACGGATTCCGGAATAAAACAGGGCTTGTGCTTTTCCTTTGTTTATCGTATAATAAAATGGTAGACCAACGAAAAGGATGTGGCATGATGCTGGAAATTCCGGAAAGCAATACTCTGGCGAAGCAGGCAAACACATTTTTAAAAGGGAAAACGATTCAAAATGTTGTGGCGGGCGCGTCTGTGCACCGATTTGCGTTCTATTTCGGAGACCCGGCGATGTATCCAAAACTGCTAAACGGAAAAGCGATTACTGGAGCACGCGCCGTTGGCGGACAGGCCGAGCTGTTTGCGGAGGATGCGCGTATTTTATTCGGCGACGGGGCAAACGTCCGGTACCTTGCGCCAGGAGAAACACCGCCGAAAAAGCATCAGCTCCTGTTGGAATTCACGGATGACTCCTCTGTTGTTTGTACCGTTTCCATGTATGCGGGGTTATGGGCATATCCGGATGGAGAAAATGACAACCCGTACTATCTGGTCGCGCTGGAAAAGCCAAATCCGTTGACCGACGCGTTTGATAAAATATGGTTTGAAAAACTTTTAGCAGAGGCCAAGCCTTCACTCAGCACAAAGGCGTTTTTAGCCACGGAACAGCGAATTCCGGGGCTGGGAAATGGTGTGCTGCAAGACATTCTCTTTCAGGCGGGCGTGCATCCGAAATCAAAATTGTCCGCTCTGGGTTCAGGGGACTTAGACAGATTGTATTTGAGTGTCAAAGAAACGCTTGCTGAGATGGCGCGTTTGGGCGGACGGGACACGGAAAAAGATTTGTTCGGCAATCCCGGCGGATACCATTCCATCCTGTCGAAGCTGACGCTGGCATATCCGTGTCCCGTGTGCGGCGGGGCAATTACAAGACAGGCTTATCTGGGAGGAAACGTCTATTTCTGTTCTTCCTGCCAGCCTCTGAAAAATTAACATAGGATTTGCCGCCGGATATCGGCGGCATTTTTTATATATGCAAACACCTTTTCCCTAAATATTGTATCTCTCAAGCAGCCTGTTTTATATTCATGAAATGACTGTCTTCTTCTACATAGGACTGCCCTGCAAAAAAACCGCCTTCTACTCATATCTTTAACTGCATAGGTCCTCCCTCAAATTATAGAGATAAAATCTATCCCTATATACTAATAATTGTAAAAAGCAGGCAAAAATATGACCCTATTTTATTCAGAATATTTTTTAGTCTATGATTCTTGAAGCTGTTATATAATTTGTTAATGATATACTTCCGCCCTCGGCGCGACCTACTTTTGAATGCCGCAGGGACTAACCCATCCTAACACACCTTGCTCATAAAGGCGGGTAAGCCCTGCATCATCGAGCACTAAGAGCAGCCTTCGCCTATGCCTCGCTCCATCTAAGGCCTAGTGGAAAAGTTCGGCAAAACAGGGGAGCGCATTTCAGGAGGTTCGGCCTGCGGCCGAACGGCTGAAGGAAACGGCGCACACTGTGCTTGCGCTCGTGTCCGCTAGTTTCCCCCATGCCCCTTTCCCCCTTAAAATGACACAGGGCCCACGCCCCCAGACCTCGTTTTACAATATGCTCTCTTATTTCGTTTCACTCTTAAGTTCAACATTGTTCCAAGGCATAAGCCATGTCGCTATTAAAAATATGAGGAGAAGGCGGGTTCCCGCGAACAAGCGCGAAGCCATTCTGCTCAGGTTATACTGAGTATGTGGCTGTATGGGGATATTTAAGGGGCGTCCCCTTAAATGACTTTTTCCCTCTTTTTCTTCACAGAAAAAGAGGTCCTAGGGGCGCGGGGAA
>CABSKZ010000357.1 GCA_902478395.1 uncultured Eubacteriales bacterium
GGCACCAGCCATCTGTTTTTTGCCGGAATCAAGGAAAACGGATACAAGGGGACCTATGAAAATTGGAAGGAGTTGTTCGGCAAATCGTACAAGGGAAGCTATATATATGCACCGTTTCAGGGATACAATACATTTTATTATATCGATACCATTAATCCGGACGGTGAAGACGGTAAAGGCTATAACATAATTATATCGCTGAGCCATAGCGTGATTAGCAATAAAATTAGATCGATTATTGATGCTGATGGAGATTTTGTTATTACGACCTCTGCAAACGAGATCTTATATTCTACAAACGGACTGTTTCAAAGCGGGCAAACACAAATTCCGGTGAATGACAGGGAAAATCCATCCGTACAGCGGTTGGACAGTGGGGAGTATATGTTGTTCCATGACAGCGCGCCAATGAACGATTGGCGTGCTGCGTATCTGATCCCGAAGCATGTACTGTTTGCGGAAACTGTGACACTCCAAACCAGCATGGTACTCTCCATTTTTTTGTGTATTTTGTTGGGGATACTATTTATTTTGATAGCTATCAGGAAAAATTACAAGCCGATCCGCGAAATTCTGGATGTCCTGCCGGAGGGTGAGGAAGCGGGCGAGGCGGGATATGCCGGACAGGAATATACGCTGATTCAGAACACCATTCAAAATGCCTATACCGAACTGCATTCCGTCCACTCCAAGCTGGACAAGCAACAAAAAGCCATCCGTTCCAACATGCTTGCGAGAATCATGAAAGGGACAGTGACGGGCGGGGCCGTGGCAGAGGAATTTTTAGAGAAAAATAATATCCGGTTCATCAGCAACCGGTTTGGCGTGGTGGTATTTTTCTTCGAAGATATCAGTAGGTTGTTCTCTGAGGACGACATTACAGAAACAGAACAGTACGATCTTGCGGTTCTTATTATCGACAATGTGATAACAGAACTTTGTGAGCGGGTCGGATGCGGCTATGTCGTTCAGGTGGACAACATGCTTGCATGCCTGATTAATTTTTCAGAAAACACCAGCTACAAAGAGGCCCGGGAGGGAATGTTGAAAATTTGTAGGGAAGCGATGGAGTTTATCAGCCATCATTTCGATATGGAGATTACCATTGGAACTGGCGGGGTCAATGACGATCTGGAGGGCATTAGCCAGGGGTATTCACAGGCGCTGCTGTCTCTTGAGTACCGGCTCGTAAAGGGGACGGGCATCATCATTGACTATAAGGAGGTCAGCAGCCATAACGACAATGTTGAATATTACTATCCAATGAATGATGAGCAGAGATTTGTCAACTTCATCCTTTCAGGCGACTATGAAAAAGCAGTTCAGATAGCGGATATGGTCATTGACAGAAATCTGGAACAGAACGCGTTTCCGATTCAGAACGTCAAGCTGCTGATTTTTGATATGACCGGGACCCTTTATAAAGTCATCAAAGAGATGGACATTGAAAACGATGAGGAGCGGGATAATCTGCAATTGATGGTAAATTCTATTTTTGAATGCCAGACCATTGAAGAGGTGCGGGATGAGCTGCGCGAGGTCATTGAATTTCTCTGCGCCGCGCTGAATGAGCAAAAAGGCTCCGCGCGTAATGTAATGGTAGAGCGTATCAAGTCCTATGTGCGGGGGCATTACGCAGAGGAGGATTTGGGAGTTTCAAGTATCGCGGCAAATTTTGGTATCACGCCAAACTACCTTTCGCGCGTATTTAAATCTATTTCCGGACAGGGGCTGCTAAACTACATCCATGAAGTCCGGATCGAAAAGTCAAAGGAGCTGCTCCTGCATGATATGAAGTTATCAACGGAAAAAATTGCGAATATGGTCGGATATAACAATCTGTCTACCTT
This sequence comes from uncultured Eubacteriales bacterium, assembly GCA_902478395.1. Classification (GTDB taxonomy): domain Bacteria; phylum Bacillota; class Clostridia; order UBA1381; family UBA9506; genus CABSKZ01. The sequence continues at coordinate 1,851 of CABSKZ010000357.1, forward strand.
TAACCGCGCCTTTCTGAAATACACCGGGAGTTATCCCAAAAAGTGGCTTGACGCGGAGTTGAAACTGCATTCGGAAAAAGAGGAATAAAGAAATGTGATTCTATGTGGGCTGTTTATAGCTATGTATGCCGGTTCGATGGTTATGTTGTTTCAGGTGATTACTCCTGGTACAAGGGAAATGCCGGTATATTGCACGGGAGGAATTTGAATTGAAGCTGAAATATATTTTTTGGCCGGCCGCTGTGGTGGCTGTGGTGGTATCCATTTTAACGGGATGTGCAGAAAAACAGGAAAATAGCGATGGGATCCCTACATTAACCTATTGGTGCCCGTTTTATGCAAACTACACAGGAGTATTCAACAGTCTGAATGACACGCCGTTTTATAAAGGGCTTGAAGAACGAACGGGTGTCAGGCTTAATTTTATCCATCCCCCTGCCGATCAGGTAGAAGAGGGATTTGACCTGATGATTTCTTCCGGAGACTTGCCCGACCTGATTGAACACAGCTTTTTAGGAGAGACCATCGGGTATAAAGGCGGCCCGTCCAGAGCAATGCAGGATAATATCATTATCGATGTCACAGATTTAATCAATACCAAAGCCCCGAATCTGAAAAAAGTGCTGGAGGAGCATCCAGACTGGGACCGTCTTGTAAAAACTGACGAAGGCCGGTATTATTGTTTTCCGGCCTTGCGAGGAGATGCCTCCCTTGCATTCTGGACTGGATTGCAAATGCGGTCTGACTATTTGCAAAAAGTCAACATGGAAGCTCCCGAAACTATTGACGAATGGGAGACGGTTTTGACAGCTTTTCGTGACCAGTTGGGCCTGCCATATCCTCTCACCTTTCCAAATGCGTCATTCTCGCCGGTAAATCATTTTGTGGGGGCATTCGGCGTAACAGTAGATTTTTATCTTGAGGGTGACACGGTGAAATATGGCCCATTGGAGCCGGGCTATCTTGATTTTTTAAAGCTGTTTCAGCGTTGGATGGAACAAGGACTGCTGGACCCTGATTTCGCGACACACGACACAAAAGTCTTTGATGCGAAAATTGCGAGCGGCGAGGCGGGCGCGTACCAGAACTCTGTTGGAGGCGGAATGGGGAAATACCTCGTCACTACGAAAAAAAATAATCCGGAGGCCAATATTACGGCAGTCAAGTTCCCGGTTCTGCAAAAGGGGGACAAGGTTAAATTTGGGTACTATACCTGCGACTATACGCCGCACCAGAGCGTATCGATAACAACTGCCTGCAAGGATCTGGATGCCGCTGCGCGGTTTCTGGATTATGGCTATAGCCAAGAAGGGAAAATGTACTATAATTTTGGGGAAGAGGGCGTATCCTACAATATGGTCAACGGCTATCCAACCTATACGGAGGAGGTCACAAATAATCCGGATGGGCTGGATATGAATCAGGGAATTGTCAAATATTCACGCGCAAATCTGTTGGGACCGATGATTCAAGACGGCAGATATTTTGAACAATATATGGTTAATCCGCAGCAAAAGGAGGCCCCCGAAATTTGGAAGCTGGATGACACCTCATGGTGCGTGCCGCCAATTACGCTGACAGAGGAGGAATCCAAAATTGTCGCGTCGCGTTTGACTGAAATTACGAAGTATGTCCGTGAAATGGAAATC
>CABSKZ010000358.1 GCA_902478395.1 uncultured Eubacteriales bacterium
TCGTCGATGCGCCGGACAATGCCTGTTGCTTTCATATTCAAGTATCCTCCTGCAATATAAATTAGTTCAAATTACTTACAGGAATATTATCTGCACCAAATATAATAATATCCATAATTTTAGCGAAATATATGAAATTTGGTTGATTGACACAACTTTTTCCTTGAAAACTCCTGTTTCTTGCTTTTTGGTTCAAAAGTCGGCCGGTTCTACCAGCCCGTTCTCAATCAATACATCTGCAAAGATACGGTATCCGCTGTAATTCGGATGCAGCCCGTCGTTCGTCAGCTCTTTGGGAGCGGTAAAACGGCTGTAAACATCGAGATAACAACAGTCCAGAGTTTTTAGAATATCGTTCACTTCGCAAACAATTTGATTCCGCTCATCGTTTGCTGGAAAGCTTTCCACACAGGAAGGAAGCAGCGAACAAACATATGGTTTGATGTTATGCGCATTTAAGACAGAGACGATTTCGGTGAGGTTCCTGCAAATTTCTTTTGTTATCTCTTCTGGAGATTTTGCAGGAACACGCCAGATTGCATCTCCGCGCAGAGCCGATGTGTCATTGATGCCGCAAAGAATAACAGCAAATTCAGGATGAAACTGAAGGACATCCATTTCGAGCCTTGATAACACTTGGGCGCTTGTTTCCCCGTTAATTCCGCGCATCAAAATATCGTCGGCTTTGAAAAAAGCATCCGCTTGCAAATACTGAATGATGGAATCGCCGAGGATGACTCCGCGGACAGGCCTTCCGCTTTCTAACACACATTCATTTTTGTAATCGTAATCCAACCGGATTAAGTTATGGAGAAATTCTCCGTCAAACTTATGGTATTGCAATGTAACCCCACCTTTCATTTTGGTTTATATTATATATCATGCGGTCTGGATTTGCAAGAAAAGGCAGGAAGATGAAAAATAATTTTTATCAGAAAAGGCTTGACTTTTGGATAAAATTCCTGTAAAATAATACAGGTGTTCAGGCGGATGCCTTTACACTTGTATTTTTGAATGAGGGGAGAGCGCCTGTGAGCAAGGATTTAAATATTGCAATTTTGCTGGATTTTTACGGTGAATTGCTGACGGAAAAACAGGCGATGGCTATTCATTTATATTACAATGAGGACTTGTCCCTTGCGGAAATCGCAGAACCACTTGAGATATCGCGGCAAGGCGTGCGGGACTGTATCAAACGCGGTGAAAAACAATTGCTGGAACTCGAGGAAAAGCTTGGCCTGGCCGGAAAATTTCGTCTGGTGGGGGAACAGCTTGACGGAGTTGCGCAGATGATTCATACAATGCAGAAATATGAAAATATGTATGTTCATTCCCATAAGCTTGCGGTAGGGCTGGCGGAGCTTGCGGAAAAGGTGCAGGATATTTACCGGAACCTGTAGTTGGTTCTGAGGGATAGCGAAACACGATTCAGCCGGAAAAGGAGTGCGCGAATTGGCATTTGAAAGTTTGTCGGAAAAACTGTCACAAACATTTAAAAAGCTGCGCGGCAAAGGCGTGGTGACGGAAAAAGATATTAAGGAATCCATGCGGGAAATCAAGCTGGCTTTATTGGAGGCCGACGTTAACTTCAAAGTTGTAAAGGATTTCGTCGCAAAGGTATCCGAGCGCGCGGTGGGCGCTGATGTGCTCGAGAGCCTGACGCCGGGACAGCAAATTGTCAAAATCGTAAACGATGAACTTGCCAGCCTGATGGGCGGGGAACATACGAGAATTGAATTCGGCAAACGGACGCCGACTGTTGTTATGATGGCTGGTTTGCAGGGCGCGGGTAAAACGACGTTTTGCGCGAAGCTGGCGGGTTACATGCGTAAGAAGCATAACAAGCGGCCGCTTTTGGTGGCCTGCGATATATATCGTCCGGCCGCGATTAAACAGTTGGAAGTTGTCGGGAAACAGATTGATGTCCCTGTATTCCAGCTGGGCGACAAGGTAAGTGCGGTTGAAATCGCAACCAAGGCGGTTGAACATGCCAAGGCACATGGAAATGATTTTGTAATCATTGATACTGCGGGTCGGCTTCATATTGACGAACTGTTAATGACGGAGCTTGCTGACGTCAAAGCCGCAGTTCAGCCGGAAGAAATTCTTTTGGTTATTGACGCTATGACTGGACAGGATGCTGTGAATGTGGCGGAAAGCTTCAATGAGCAGTTGGAAATCAGTGGGGTCGTTATGACAAAGCTGGACGGCGACACAAGAGGCGGTGCTGCGTTGTCCGTCAAGGCGGTAACCGGCAAGCCAATCAAATTTGTCGGAGTCGGAGAAAAGCTGTCTGATATTGAACCGTTCCATCCGGATAGAATGGCATCTCGTATTTTGGGCAGCGGTGATATTCTGTCGCTTGTGGAAAAGGCGCAGCAGGCGATTGATGATAAATCAGCCGCTGAACTGGAGATGAAGCTGAAACGGAACGAATTCGATTTGGAAGATTTTCTCGACCAGCTTCAGAAAATGAAAAAGATGGGACCGCTTTCCCAGCTTGTAACCATGTTGCCGGGCGTTAACGCAAAAGCGCTTGAAAATGCAGATATTGACGACCGAAAAATGGACAGGGTAGAGGCGATTATTAAATCCATGACCATGAAAGAACGAAAGGACCCTTCCGTTATAAACGCCAGCAGAAAAAAAAGAATCGCGGCAGGAAGCGGGAACAGCGTGGCAGAGGTCAATACCCTGCTGAAGCAATTCGAACAGATGCAGCAGATGATGAAGCGTTTTTCCGGCTCCAAATTCGGTAAAGGCGGAAAAATGAAAAAGGCAAAGAAAAAGCACAGGTAATATAACGGGGTGCCTCCGGCGCTGCGCGTCTTCGGTGCCCCGATATATAAATTGAATTCTTTATGGGAGGTGAAATACATGGCAGTTAAAATCAGACTGAGAAGAATGGGTGCGAAAAAGGCTCCTTTCTATAGAGTGGTTGTTGCGGACTCCAGGTATCCGAGAGACGGCAGATTTATCGAAGAAATCGGAACATACAATCCTCTGAAAAATCCCGCTGAAATTAAAATTGACGCGGAAAAAGCGCAGAAATGGCTGGGGAACGGCGCACAGCCGACAGACACAGTCAAGGGTTTGCTGAAGAAGAGCGGAATCACGGAGTAGTGCGCGAACAGGAGGCAATAAAACCATGAAAGACTTGTTGGAAGTAATTGCGAAAGCGCTTGTTGATGAGCCTGACGAAGTGAAAGTCAGCGAAGTCGAGGGCGAACAATCTGTTATTTTAGAGCTTCGTGTAGCTGATAGCGATATGGGAAAAGTGATTGGGAAACAAGGAAGAATTGCCAAATCTATCCGTACCGTTATGAAAGCCGCCGCGAACCGTGAGAATAAACGGGTTGTTGTGGAAATTATGCAATAATAAAAAATCTCCCAGAATTCATTCTGGGAGATTTTTTATTAAAGCTTATTTGGTGTACCCTAATTCATTCATACATTCCGTAATT
>CABSKZ010000359.1 GCA_902478395.1 uncultured Eubacteriales bacterium
TTCATATCCCGCCACCACCCGTCGCCCAAATAGTCCGGGTGTGGGCGCGCCTCCGCAATGAAGCTGCCGATGCCGCCCTCTTTCATTTTTCGGATTTCTGTCCGCAATGCTTCTTCTGATTCTCCGTGCTGCCAAAACAGCGGGTTTAAATAGTTGTTCTCCATCTGTCTACTCCTTTATCACAAAACTCAATTCAATAAGGGGCTTTGCCCCGTCATTCAACGTTTCAGTGGTGGATTGTACCACCACTGAAAAAAGTAAGTGGAACCCGCCGCCTATAACGGCGGGGGACATCTTGCTTTTAGTTATAAATGGGGAGACGTGTTCTCCCTCTATTCAATTCCAAATTCTACAAAACAATATCCGTCATTCCACGGCGCATTTGCCCAGCCGTCCCAAATACTCGGCTCCTTAAAGAACGTTGGCGGCGCGACAAAATAGCTTTCGCCCTCCTCGAGATGGTGCGGGCCGAGCAGGTTGCGCAGCGAGCCGGCAAGCGTCAATGCAATGGTATTTTCGCCCGGCTGCAAGTATGCGGACAAATCCGCCTCATATGGACGCCAGACAATGTCGTCCACCAGCTTGCCGTTCACCGCCACGGAAACCACATTGGCATGCTTTTTGCTGAAACGGAGGGCAAAATCCGCATCCTCCAGAGTAACCTTCTTGGTCAGCGTCATGCTGCCCGCGTAGAATGGGAAGCCCTGCTGTTCAATGTGACGCAGCCCCACCTCGCGCCGCGGAGCGGCAATGGAAAACGTGCCGCTGTAACGCACAGCGTCTTTGTCTAGTTCTTCGAATTCTTCCGGCGTTTGGACGGAAAAATCGCCAACCAGATAGATGCTTTCTATCTCCATATCATAGGAAAGCTTATTTTTCTCACTTTCAAAGCACTTCGATTTCCGGATATTTTCATACACCGTTTCCGACTGCTCAAAACGTGTGGTCAGGCAGATGATATTTTCTCCTTCCCGCAGCATTCCTGCCAGCGGCAGCTTGCGGAAGGAGGAATCGAAATAGTAGCCAGCGTCCTGCTTGTCAAGCGGGATTCCGTTGATGGATATGCTGAATATCTCCGGCGTTTCGCAGACCAGGTACACCTCCTCCGGAACGGTTTCCACGTTCGCACGGAATTCCATTTTTAAATCCACAGCGCGTTCCAGATCGCACGCCTTTGTTTGAACGGTGCTGACATGCCCGTTTTGCTCTATCAGTTCCCCGTCGAACCAGTAGTCGCAGTAGTCCAGCGTCAATGCGTTCGTGCCGCCGTTCGCAATTGTCCACAGACCGTCCAGCGGCAGAGCCTTTTTCCGTTCTTCCGGCTGGATGTCCGCCGGACCGGTATGGTCGTCAATAATGAGCAGGCTCCCCATTGGCGGAAAGGTGTGGCGGCTGCCGTGCGGGACCAGTTCCCCTGTCAGCAAATCCAGCATCTTTCCTTCGACCGACAAAAGCGCCCTCTGCTCCTCCTTCGTCGGATTAACGAAATAGTGCATCTCAAATCCGTCAAAACTGCGGTATGTATACAAAATATTTGGGTTGTCTATGCAGTTTCTTCCCTCTGCGCTTCCCGGTATGACGACCTCTCCCCCATTGGCCTCAAACTCAGCCAGAAGGCGTTTTGTGGATTCGAACAGGACTTTGTGCGGCGGAAGGACAATCTTGCTGTAGCGTTGGCTGCCGATGACCAATTCGCGTCCCTCCACGCGAGCGTGCTTCTCCATAATCGTTTCGTCACCGAGGTCGAAGAGGACGTGTCTGCGCTCCAGCGTTTCAACCGCTTGGTAAAATGCCTCGTTATACTCCGAAAGGCCCTCGTTTTGGTTGTTGTCGTAACAAACCCATGCTGTGGACTGCGGATGAATCAGCAGCGTGTCAAATTCCGGTTTACCTTCCGAGAGGAGCATTCCAACCCTGCTGACCGCGCCGGTGAACAAATGGTATTGGTCCCACCACGGCTGCTGGCAGAAAATCGACGGCGGATAGTCTCGCTTACGGATACCTCTTAGGCTGTAGCCCTCCAGATGTGGGCAAAGGAAGGTGACGCCGCGCACCATCTGCATTTCGAGCAGCCATTTGAATTCTTCAAGGCTTACGTTCCAGCCCGTTAGCGCGAACGATTCTGTCAGCACCTGTTTCTTGCCCAACTGATGCGCAACAGACGATACCTGCAGCGGGACACATGGAACAATCGCCTCACGGCCCAGCCAGTCGATGCCTGGGATATGGAAATATTCATACTGCGGCATAACGGCGCCGTTCGTCGCCAGCTGCGTAAGGAGCGATTCCTCACAGACCATATGGCCAGTGTACTGCATGCCATGTTCTTCGCACCAACGGTAAATCTGCCCGTTGTACGCCTCTGAGAACAGGCTGGTCACCAGCTTCCAAAACCGGAAGCGGGTCTCCTCATACTCTCCCACTGGGCGGAACAGCTCAACCAGATGCGGAAAAATCGGCTCGCCGTAGGCCTTTTCGTATGCCTCCGGCAATACGAAGCTCCACGGGATGCCGTCTCGTGAAATCTGCGGCTCGTCTGTGAAAAAGCCCGGCATGCGGGATTGATACCGCTCATAATAAGCTTCGTAAATCTCGTTCAAAAACGTTTTGACGACAGATTTATCCAGTGTATCTATGTAAAATTCGTTCACATCATAGTAAAAATGGAAGCCGTTATGATTACAGATGGTGTGCTCGGTCTGCTTCTCGCCCTCCTCCATCCGCAGGTATTTCTGCTGATACGCCAGCCCACGTCCGTTCACCTTGCCGCTGCCAAACCCGCTCGGCCAGCCGTTCTCATCGTATGCCCACGCGTACATACCGCGTTTTTCGCCTTCCTCCACGCCGGCGGTCACGTTTTCAAACCATTCCTCACCCATATATTCCGTCTGCAAGCCGCCGCGTGCGTGCATGAAGTAGCCGCCAAGCCCCGCTTTGTCCATCAGTGCAATCTGCCGCCGCGTCTCTTTCTCTTCCAGCTTTTCGTTCCACGACCAAAACGGCGCGGGACGGTATTTTTTCGGTGGATCTTTTATCTCTTTTAAAATATCCATTCTGGTTTTCACCTCTGTTTTCAAAGTTGCTCTTATTATAATGAATTTATTGTCGAGATACAAGTAGGTAACGTAAAATAAATGATAACAATTAGAAATTTAATAGATTCAAGAGAATATCCATATCCAAATAACTGTCACGAATTTATAACAGCCATTGTTTACCAGCAACAAGGTGATATATTGATATCGCTTTGGATATTCCAATCATGGCAGAATCCAGTTCCGGCGAAGCGGCTTTTTGTTTTTTCGACAAACTGGGGAGTTGTCAGAGGGGGCGGCAATGCCGCTTTGCGGTTCCCCTCTGACTTGAGATTGCGGTTTTTCCGGACATGTGCCGAAAAAAACGCTCCTTGCAAGGGCTGAACGCGTTAGCGTTCGTGCGAACGTAAGCGGCGTCTG
>CABSKZ010000360.1 GCA_902478395.1 uncultured Eubacteriales bacterium
GATGTCGTTTATCAGCTTTATCTTAGCCCACTGCTCTTCCTCGGTGAGCTTGTTGCCTATCTCGCAGGAGGCAAATCCGCACTGCGGACTGAGGTACAGCCTGTCCAGAGGAACTATCTTCGCAGCCTCGCGGATACGGCTGATTATGGACTGCTTGTCCTCCAGCTTCCGGTGAGGTAGGTGTCGTCTATCATCGCAGCCTCGCCGTGGAAGGGAAGTCCCTGCCCGTGCAATGAACAGCAGACCGTCAGCTCATAATGTTCTGCCACAGTTGAACTGAATATGAGCAGGAAAGTGCCGAATACAGCGAACCGCCGTTTTCCATGAAAGCGGCGGTTCGGCATTTATGAGGTCTGAAATTACTTTACGATAAACTGCTGTATCTTTGAGGTCAGGTCAGCTATAACGTTCTCATCTGTGGAATGTATCCGTAAAACCAGGGTTTTGCTAAGGTCAAGACTAAAAATACCCATTAGCAACCGATATGATTTTATCTGTTCCAAAGCTCAAATCGTTCTTTTCCGTAACTTTCATATAATGCTCTGAAAACCTACGCTGTTCCCAATCATCAGTGAATCCTTTGAAGCGGATCTGCGGTGCATTATTTCCATTTTTCATCAGAATAAGCCCTCCAGAGTTTTCATCAGCTCGGCAATTTCAGCCTGCGCCTGTTCATCGGAAGCTGTAAGTTCGGCAAACTGTGAAAGAAGTTCGTCCTGTGCCGCTTTTATCTCCTTGTCCTGCTCCTGCAGTTTGCTTGCAATATCAGACAGGCTGATTTCTTCTTCCTGCTCAAACGTGTCTACATAACGGGGGATATTCAGGTTGTAATCATTCCCCTTGATCTCATCATAGCTTGCTGATCATGGAACAATGACTGAAAATTCCATGTCAAGCATATCCTCATATCTCTCGACAGCAAACGGATCCGGCTCAAACGGCAGAACCATCACCTCATTCAGGTTGAGCATAAGGAACTCCTTGTTCTTCTCAACTGCCGCCTTGTCCGAGAAATTCACCGCCACGGTGTAGTTCACGCTGTTCAGCGGCTGCTGAGCCATGTATATCATCGGGAGTTCGTTCCATGATGTGCCGCCAATAAGGAATACCTTATCGAACGAGTCGAGTTTCAGCTCAGAAGTTGGCAGACTGCCGTAATCGTAAATCTGGACGTTGTACTGCTTTTCCGGTTCGGTCAGGGCGGTGCAGATGTCAATGCCGTTTATCGTGTAGATACCGTTCTGCTCGGAGCCGCCATAATACTCGTTCATCATCTCGAGCTGCGGAAATCCGCGCTTGTTTGCGCATACCACAAGGCTCTCTCCGTCACGGCTCTTGAAATACGCCGCAAGCCGCATTGCAAAGGTCGTTGCTCCTATTCTGCCCTGCGCTCCCACGACAGCTATGCTGATATTCGACTGGGAGTAGCGGGGCTTTTCTTTTTCCTTTTCAGCAATTCTGGCAGCTTCACGGGCTTCTGCGAATGCGTCAAACGTTTTGTCAAAGCGCCGCCATTTTTTCTGAGAAAGCCCCTCTGTAATGCACTCTTTCAGATCCTGCGTCATCATGGAGATGTTGGTTTTCTCGTCAACATCGGGGTAATTCGCAACGATATTCGTTATGCCGTTATGCACCAGCTTGTCCAAAATTTCATCACCGGGATAGCAGTTGTCGGCGTAAATAATGATGTTCGCGTCGGATTTCTGATAGTATATTCCGGCGCAGAGGTTCACGAATTCATCGCCCTGTTCCTTGAATGCGGACAGGTCAAAGATGAAATGCGACTGATAGAGATACGTCTTTAAGTCGCGCTTAAGAAATACAGCAAGCGACCAGTCCTCGCCGATTATTTCCCGTGGAACTGCTCCCAGTTCGGAGCATATTCTGCGGAGGATTCCGGCGTTTTCTTTTCTGGAAATGAGTAATGGGTTAAGCATGGTTGAGTTCCTTTCTGGTGGTTATTTGCTTTTCAGCGTGGATTGATTGACTTTTTTGGCTGTTTGTGGTATAATAATCTTATCGATATATCGGAATTGGGAGATGAAATATGAAATATAAAAACGTATATTTTATAAACGGAACGGCATATGCGGGCAAATCAACTATGGTAAAAATGCTGTCTGAAAAATATCATGGAATTGCATGCGAAGAAAACTATCATGATGTACTGATTTCAAATCTGGATAGCAATCAGTACCCGGGCTTGACATATACAAGAGATTTGAAAGACTGGGCAGATTTTGTCAGAAGAACGCCGGATGAATATGAGGCATGGATTGAAGAAACTACAAAAGAGTGCGCTGTTTTAGAGCTGCAAATTCTTGATAAGTTATCCAAACAAGGAAAAATGATATTTGTGGATACAAATATCCCAACAGATGTTTTATCCGAAATATCAGATAAAGACCATGTTTTAATTATGTTAGCTGATCCAGAAATATCTGTTAATCGTTTTTTTGAACGCCCAGATAAGGAGAAACAGTTTTTGTATCAAATATTGCTGCGTGAGGAAAAACCTGATGAAGCAATAGAAAATTTCAGAGAATGCTTAATGCGTGTTAATTCAAGGGAGAAATATGAACATTTTTTGAATTGCGGTTTTAATGTAATTAAAAGAGATGATGATAGAACAAAAGAGGAAACCTTGTTATTGGTGGAAAAAACATTTAAATTGTAGTTTATCGCTCCTTACCAACCGCATGAATCGTCCCAAACAGCTCCTCGCTCATACCCGTGCGTAACCCCTTGAACCAAAGCCGCGGATTAGCCGCAGCACCGATATCCTTTGCGCTTGGACCGCAGTAGTAATGCGTACCCTGCGGCGGTTCGGGTCGAGAAACCTCCCCGGACATACATTCCGTTATTTGAAACACCGTCAATGGACGGAAATGGAAATCCGTAGTCCGCTTCAAACTGGGCGGTGTCGATGATGTACGCAAGCGTGACGGCGCTCCGGTTAAACATTTTGGAATTGGTATCGTTTGCGATATTCTGCTCGTCCATGTTCCAGACATCATAAACATAGATATCCTGAATACAATCGCCGCGGTCCAGCAGATTCGCATGGACTGCGGTTTTCTATTTCAGCGCCAGCGTAATTTCTTTTTCGGGAACTCCCATGTCCTTTGTGCCGTAGGTGTACTGGTGAAGCTCCGAAAACTCTCCGCACTGCGACAGTATTCCGTTGCTTCCGGGCGCAAGCTCGGGACTGCTCGACGTACTGTTTCAGTTCCTCGTCAATTCCGAAAATGTCCTCCCAGATATCCGAATCAACGGTTTCCAGCGTAATTGACAGCTTGTCAGAAGCGCGCTCCGTTCCGCGGGACATTTCTCTTGCAAGGAATATTCCGGCGCTGTCCGTGAGCGTCTGGTCCGCTTTGGGCGGATTGAATGCTTCTCCGTTTTCGATGGCTCTGTATCGGTTTTCGCCGATTGAAACCAGCCGGGAA
>CABSKZ010000361.1 GCA_902478395.1 uncultured Eubacteriales bacterium
AGCTTTGCCAGGTTTTCCGCTTCCTCCAGCGTATATTTCCGAATGGCGAAAATCATTTTTTCGCGCTGCTCGATCGAATATTTCCTGTATTGCTTATACGCCTTCTCCACTGCCGCAAGCGCTTCTGCCATCGTGTCAAACACGCCGAGTTGCTGCTTTGTCTCAACCGGCGTTGCAGGGGAAGCATGCATATTTTCCAGTACGTTCCGTACTATCATGCTGACCTGTTCTTCATTCATCATCATTCTCATACACCTCATTTATGATTCATTAAAATCTTATTTTCTGTCAGTTAAAATAACCCTTTTATCTTGCGTACGACAAATTCCTATGTTATAATTAACCCATATTTTGTTTGCGCTGTTCATCCGCAAAAACTATTTCCAATCCATGAAAGGTGGTAATCCTATGTCAAAGGCAACCGAATATAAAAATAAATATATCGCTGCCAACTACGACCGAATTAACCTCACCGTTCCAAAAGGGAACAAGGCGCTGATTGAGGCGCGCGCCAAAGAGCTTGGTCTGAGCACCAACGGCTACATCAACCAGCTGCTCCGGCAGGATATGGACACCGAAGCAGCTGCTCCGGCTCCTGAAAAACAGGAAGCTTCCAAAAAGGAAATGGAGGTTTACCTGTTCTAGCCTGTTTTACCAGACTGCGATATTGCTCAATATATTTTCGACGTCCTTCGCGGTGACCTTGACTGGGTTGGTTGCCGTGCAGGCGTCGTTCAATGCACTTTCAATGATTTCATCCTTTACCTGTTCATATGCCTGACGTCCTACGCCGGCTTCTGCGAGCGTCGTCGGAATCTGCATCATTTTCAGCATATACTTCAATTCGTCAATGAAACTTTCCACACCGACCCGGATGTTTTCAGCCGGAAGGTGGATTCTACGCGCAATTTCTGCAATTCTTCTTGCAGGACGCGCATATTCCCGTTCTCCAAAATTTCCTTGGATATCCGCGTTAAACTTAACCACATGTGGCAGAAGCATCGCATTTGCACGGCCGTGCGGAATATGAAATTTCGCACCAAGTGCGTGCGCAATACCGTGATTTACACCGAGCCCCGTCTCGTTAAACGACATGCCTGCCAGACAGGAAGCGCTGTGCATCTTTTCGCGCGAGCGCAGGTCGTGGCCGTTTTTATAGGCACGCGGCAAATATTTGAACGCTATTGTCAGCGCACGTTCCGCAAGAGCGTCCGACGCGTCGTTTGCCATTGTGGAAATATAAGCCTCCAGCGCGTGGGTGATAACGTCCATTCCAGTATCTGCGGTAACCGACGGCGGCGCAGACACCACCAGCGCCGGGTCTAAAATTGCCAAATCGGGAAGCAGGCCTTCGTCTACAAGCGGATATTTAATACCGCGTGCAGTATCGGTAATCACAGCGAACTTCGTAACCTCGGAGCCTGTTCCGCTTGTCGTCGGGATTGCGATTAGTTTCACGCGCTTATTGGTATTGATACGGTTTGCCATGAACACCATAGATTTTGCCGCATCAATGGAGGAACCTCCTCCAAGTGCGATGACGATGTCTGCGTTCTCCTGTTGGAGAAATTTTAATCCCTGAGCAATCAATTCAATGGACGGGTCGGGTTTAACATCGCTAAAAACAGAAATATGGTTACAACGGGTCAGCTTCTCCATAATTTGCTCGACCGTTCCCGATTTCACCATAAATGTGTCGGTAATAATCGCCGCATTCACATCGCTGAATTCTGTCAGAGTATCAATTGCATTATCACTAAACCGGACTTCCGTTTTAATCTTAAATTGGTTCATCTAAAAACTCCCTTTCCTGTTCACACGGATGCATAAGGGTTATAGGATGCTGTCCCAAAGCCGTTTGTCTGGACTTGGAATAACGGAGCTGTCCAGATACATCGCATCTTCTCCGACAGCCTGTTCCGCCTTATCAATCGCAGCAGTTACCGCCGCGACGTCTCCGGTCAGGAGCATATAGGATTTTCCACACATGCCGCGCGCGATGCGCAGTTCAATCAGATCCACCATAGAGGTTTTTGCCGCCGCATCAGCCGCCACAATGATGGAGGCCGCGGAAAACGTTTCTAAAACGCCAAGCGCTTTCGCATCTTCTACAGCCGTTGCGCCGTAGATAGCGGGAAAGATGGAATCGTGCGGATTTCCCAGTACAAAACTGTCAATCAGCTGTTCGCCGAACTGTGTTGTGGAAGCTTCCACCGATGCGTTCACAGCGGACAAATCCCCGCTGATTAACACGATATATTTCCCCGGACATACAGTTGCCGCTTCCAGCACTTCCACTTCGGCAGTCTTTATCATCAAATCGGCAGCCTGCATTCCGGCTGAAACCGTTTTATATTCAACCATTCCGATTGCTTTACTCATCTTGCATACTCCCCTTCTCGTTTCTCACGACGCATCACGCCTTAATCGTCACATATTTGTCGTTGACGTCTATTACCACGCCGCTGATGGAAGCGTGTACCGGTACGCCAAGCTTGCCTTCGCCGATTTCGCCGATAACCTGCCCGGCCTTGACCTTGTCGTTAACCTTCACGACAGCCGACGCAGGCGCACCAATGTGCTGGCTCAGCATAATTTTGACCTGATTCGTCCCAACCGTTTCATCCACCAAAGGAGCAGGAAGATTATATTTTGACAGCCCAAGCCGGGCAGTCAGACGCGCCTTCGGGATTTTCCTGTAGGTCCGTTCCTTCTTTACGTCGCCAAACGGCGCGTCTTTCGGAATCGGGATGCCGCTGCTTCTCAGTCCGGCTTTATATTCGCCAATCAGCGTCCGGGGGTTTAGCCCCTGGCCGCAGGCATATAGTTCACAAATGCCGCACTGGGAACAGAACATTGTATTAATAAACGGTGCAACATCTTTTGTTACACCACTTGTAGCCGCTCTCATAAACATGTGCGGTTCTATCGGGTGACCCAGCAGGTTCCGCGAACAGAGGTCCGTACACATTTGACATTGACAGCAAACGCTCATTGCGCGTTTCATGTCGATTGTAATTTTACTTAAACGCTTTTCCACAATATAGTGGTCCTTTGGCATTACCAAAATTGCATTTGAGGTTTTCGTGACAGTATCATAGCCATTCACGATTCTTCCGGTCATCGGACCGCCGTTGATATAAACAGGGTCTTTGACCGTTGCGCCGCCTGCTAAGTCAACCAGCTCTTGGTACGTAATACCGAGCGGCGCCCGCAGCGTCACAGGATTTTTCACCTCGCCGGTGATGGTGATGTACTTATCGATAACCGGCTTTGTTCCCTGAATCGCATGGTATACATTCAGGATGGTTTCCACATTAAAAACAGTAACGCCAACCGTAATCGGGATATTTCCCGGCGCTACCACTCTTCCGGTCGTTTCGTAAATCGTCACGACCTCGTCCCCAGCCGGATAG
>CABSKZ010000362.1 GCA_902478395.1 uncultured Eubacteriales bacterium
GATAAATTCTGGGTATTTTTCGACAACCGGTTCCAGCGATTCCAAGACCTCTTTAACCGCTTGATGAAACTCTGGCTCTGCTGGATTTCTTTTTACGACTTTTTCCATAACTTCCCGTAAATATGGATTTTTCAAAGACATTATTTTCACTCTCCTGTTATTTATTTGGTTTTCTGTAAGAATTATAGCACAATATGAAAATAATTTCAACAAAATTTCATAACGTATTCTTCTACAGCAGATTTCGTGTGTGATTTACGCAATGCAAAACAACAAATGTTCAAATTACATACTGAGGATCTTTGCAAGGTCAATATATTCGTCTTCCATCCGTTTTACAATTCCAAGCCCCTCTAAAATATCATAGTCGACGATTTCGTTGTTTTGTCTGCCGACAATCCGGTTGCCGACACCTTCTTTGAGCAGTTCCACCGCCCGGACACCCATCCGGCTCGCCGTAATTCTGTCGGTCACTGTCGGGCTTCCGCCGCGCTGGATATGGCCTAAAATCGTGGCGCGGGTTTCAATGCCTGTTTCCTTTTCGATCTTTTCCGCCATCTCAACGACACCGCCGACGCCTTCTGCAACAATAATTAGGTTTTGCTCTTTTCCTCTCTGCTGTCCTTCTTTAATTGGGGTTAAAATATCACGGTCAAAATCAAATGGTTTTTCCGGTACAATCGCAGCCTCTGCGCCACAGGCAATTGCGGCATAGACTGCAATATACCCCGCATCGTTTCCCATTACCTCAATAACGCTGCAGCGCTCATGAGAGCGGCAGGTATCCCGGATTTTATCAATCGCGTCTTTTACGGTATTGAGGGCGGTATCGAAGCCGATCGAATACTCCGTACAAGAAATATCGTTGTCGATCGTTGCAGGAATACCAACCGTTGGCAAACCTGCTAGGCTCAAATCGCGCGCGCCGCGGAACGAACCGTCGCCTCCGATGACGACAAGCCCTTCCAGTCCCAGTTTTCGGGCCATCTCAACACCTTTTTTCACGCCTTCTGCTGTTTTGAATTCTTTACATCTCGCCGTTTGTAAAATTGTTCCGCCACGGTGCAAAATATCGGAAACGCTTCTTGCATTCATCTCCACCGCATCCGCGTTTAACAGGCCGTTATAGCCTTTTTTAATTCCGACAACATCCATTTTGTAATAAATAGCCGTCCGGACCACCGCGCGAATCGCCGCGTTCATTCCCGGCGCATCTCCGCCGCTGGTGAGCACTCCAATCTTTTTCATATTGATGACCAATCCTTTCTTTACATTGTACGGGCGGCAACCCCTTTTTCCATAAAAGCTCTTACATCACCTTTTCGATGATAATTCCATGCGCCTCGTCAAGCTCTGATTCCGGCACAAGAATTTCATAACAGCCGACCTGCTGTGCCGCGCTTTGATTGACGCCGCGGACCTTGACCAGAAGCCCGGCCTCCTGCAGAAGTCCCCGAATCTTTTCCGCCATTTCTTTTGTCTGCGCAATATAGGCAACCTGCCACATGTCCGCACACCTCCTGGTTATTCCGATTCGATTACGCCATGCTTACAATAAATTTTTGCTTTTCCTTTTATCTTCATCGCTGAAGTCATTTCTGTAAACTCCGCAATATAGACCTCGCCTTTGTCCAGTTTTTCGGTGTGGTGGAAGCGTGTGTCCTTTCCACGCGTCAGCCCCATAATGCTTACTCCGTCGGCTTCCGCTTTCACCGCAATGTAATCATTTTCGCCTTTGCCGCACCATTTCTCGTCAATTGCCATGCACTCATCTCTCCTATTAATTTATAATCTTCTTTCCTCAATTTCTTCCAGCAATTCCGCAATGAACCGCTCTTTATCAACGGCGCCCTTATCGCCCTCTTTTCGAGAACGAACCGCAACCTTGTTTTCATCGCGCTCCTTATCTCCCAGCACCAGCATATAGGGAACCTTTTCCAACTGCGCTGCGCGGATTTTATAGCCGATTTTTTCATTACGTGAATCAATTTCGCAACGTACACGTTTCTGCATAAGCTCTTTCTTTATTTCTTCTGCATAAGCAAGATGTGAATCCGTTATCGGTAAAATTTTCACCTGTACCGGTGCAAGCCACGTTGGGAATGCGCCGCCGAACTTCTCAATCAACAGAGCAAGCGTTCTTTCATAGCATCCGAGGGACGTTCTATGAATGACATACGGGAATTTTTTTGTTCCGTCTTTGTCCACATAGGTCATGCCAAACCGCTCCGCAAGCTGGAAGTCTATCTGCACTGTAACGAGCGTATCCTCCTTGCCGTGCACATTTTTTATCTGAATATCCAGCTTCGGGCCGTAAAAAGCTGCTTCGCCGTCCGCTTCCTCGTATGGGATTTCCAAATCGTCAAGGATTTCCTTCATGCGGGTCTGGACCTCTTCCCACTGCTCTTCTGTTCCAATATATTTATCCTTATTGTTTTTATCCCACTTTGAAAACCGGTAATAGATATCATCCAAGAGGCCGACTGATTTCAGCATATATCTGGCTAAATCCACACAGTCCTTGAATTCCTCCTCCAACTGATCCGGCCGACAAGCCAGATGGCCTTCGGATATCGTAAACTGGCGGACACGTATTAAGCCGTGCATCTCACCCGATGCTTCGTTCCGGAACAGTGTTGAGGTTTCCCCGTACCGCAACGGTAAATCACGGTAACTGCGCATAGACGCCAGATATGCCTGGAACTGGAATGGGCAGGTCATCGGGCGAAGTGCAAACACCTCTTCATCCTTTTCTTCATTTCCTAGAATGAACATTCCTTCCCGGTAGTGATCCCAGTGCCCTGAAATTTGGTACAATTCTTTTTTTGCCATGAAAGGCGTTTTGGTCAGCAAATAGCCACGGCGTTCCTCTTCATCCTCTACAAAACGCTGCAGGGTCTGAATGATTCGAGCGCCTTTCGGCATAATAATAGGCAGTCCCTGGCCGATATAATCTGTCGTGGTGAACAACTCCAACTCACGTCCAAGCTTGTTGTGGTCGCGCTGTTTCGCTTCCTCTACCTTCGCGAGATACTCCTCCATATCGCTTTTCTTTGTAAAAGCAGTACCGTAAATTCTCTGGAGCATCTTATTTTTCTCGTCGCCCCTCCAGTACGCCCCGGCAACACTCGTCAGGCAAAACGCCTTAATTTTCCCGGTGCTGGTCAAATGCGGTCCTGCACAAAGGTCAACAAACTCCCCCTGCTCGTAGAAAGATATCTCTTCATCCTCAGGAAGGTCTTTAATTAGTTCCTGTTTATATATTTCGCCTTTTTCTACAAAATAGGCCAGTGCTTCGTTACGCGGTTTGGTAAAACGGCGGATCGGAAGGTTTTCCTTAACGATTTTCTTCATTTCCTCTTCTATCTGCTTTAAAATTTCCGGCGTGAAG
>CABSKZ010000363.1 GCA_902478395.1 uncultured Eubacteriales bacterium
GAGACAGAGAGGGTCTTGCCGTTGCGCTGCAGCTGGAAGGATATGCCTTCACTTCCCTGACTATCCTGCGGATTGAAAACGGGACTAGGTTTGTCCCCGACTATGAAGTGAAGCAGCTTGCAAGGTATTTTCACGTTCCCTATGAGGAATTGCTTGATTAAGAAAGGACCGCCGGAATCCGGCGGTCCTTTCTTATTATTTCAACTATTGTCCGAGATACAGCGGATAGCTGCCCTGTGCATTTACCGTATTCCCGGCAATATCCTGCACGGCACCCACCTCTACAGAATATTCTTTCGCGGAGTCGAGCGGCTCTGCCGGAACCAGAACCGCGGTATGCAAATCATTGCTGAGCGACGCGGTGAACGCACATTCCGATTCACCGAGGAGTTTTACATTTTGCCGCACACTTTCCAGATCTACTGCGTTGTTGAACTTCACCACTATCTGGCTGTTATTCTCCGCGACATCAACATCCAGCACCTTTGTCTTCAAAATCTGGTAGGCCTGCAGATCGTCTAAATACATGGAAACAGGCTGGCCGTTCGCGCTGGCAAGTTCGAACCGGATATCGTTATTTGACCCACTGTAATCGGCAGTTTGCCCGATGTTATGTTTCTCCAGAACCGGAACACCATTGACGAACAAATCCATCTCTTTGGTATCGTTGTCAAAATACATTGTGACATACGCCCATTCGCCCGCAATATTTTCCATTGCCGTTTTACCGAAACTCTTAAGTGTATTACTGGTGCCATCTGTCGACAGGAAGGTAACTTTTCCAGCCGCGGAACCAGGACGGAAATAGACATCCAGCTTCGCGCCCTCCTCCAGCTTTATCCGGAAGGATAGAGCAGTTTTGCCGCCCATGACGACATACTTGCTGTTTACAGATGCCGCCGCGCTGTCCAGCAGTGTGGTTTTCAGCGCTTTTCCGGTTTCTACATCGACAACCTCGTTCGTTATTTGGCTGTTAGAAACCGCCGTGGTATCCGATATCATCCACATTCTCATGCCGTTGCTCGTGGCGTTGCCATTATTTGTAATCTCTCCGGATTCAAAAGTCAAAGCCGGATTGACTACCAGCTTTTGATCGTCGGATTCAATTTCCTCGATTACGACATCGTCAAACCAAGCCTTGCCACTTCCGTCCAGCGTCAGGTAGAAGTGATCAATACAAGCTTCCAGCCCGCCATTTTCAAGCGGACGCATCTGTCCTGTAAACTCACAGGAAACATAGGTCCAGTCCCTTGTTCCGCTGACCGGCTCGCTGTAGGTAAACTTATTGTTGTTCGGCGTTGCGTGCAGATACTGGTTCACACCGATTTTTGCTTCGCCTTCCACATTTTCCGTCTTAATCCAGCCGGAAAGCCTGTATTGTTTTCCTTTTACGTTGTCGAAGCTGTAGGGGAATCCCCAGACGCCCTCCGTGTACCACGAAGCATTTTTCTTCGTATCGTGCGTGATGGCTGCGCTGCTGGTATCGGTATGGCCTACGGTGCTGTCCATCGTACAGTCGTAGCTGCTCAGCCACCATGCGTAGCACCAGTCCGTCCCGCCGAACTGCGTGTCAAACGTATTGTTTGTAGAGAAGGTTGGCAGCTTATAGTTCGGAATGTCCCTCCAGTCGACCTCGGTTGCGCTGTCGATAACCGCTTTGTCATATTCGCCGTCTGTCGGCCGGAAGTTCCAGGACTGCTCCAATTCGAAGGTATCCGCGCTTCCGAGCGGCGGCACCGCGTGTTCCATACAGTTGTGCATGTCGTACCACGACCAGCAAATTTCCATGCGGGTATCTCCGGTATCTTTGAGCAGTGTGACTTCCCAGCCGCCCTCCTTCGCGTCCGCCAGCAGGTATTTCCCGCCGGGACTCAGATAGAAATCATAGAAGTAGGTTCCGTTTATCATGGTGCGCGGAACCGGAAGCTTGGGGATTCTGGTCCAGTCTTTCCCGTTGTCGGTATAGACAACATAGTCATATAAATCGCCGTTCGTATTGTTGTTATAGACGCGGTCTAAAATCGACATCCGCTCGCTGTTATAATCAAATGCCTCAATACTTCCGCCCTGCGCCCACTTCGATTTACTGTGCCATTTTGCCAAATCTCCCGATAGTTTCGTGGTATAGGTATATTCGAACTGTTCTATCTCCGCGTTCCATATCCCCTCCAACGTGACGACCTGACTCGCACCGACCCCTTCCTTATCGCCCCGGAAGGTGACGGAGAAACGGCCCGGAGAAACCTCCGATTCGACCGAGGTGCAGGTAAAACCCTTCACGTCCGGCTCCTGATATGCCCAGCCCATGTCTACCGGATTGTGGTTTGTTCCAATCCAATGGTCATTGGCAGTGGTGGCTCGAAAACGCATGTAGCGGTTATCCTTGAAACTGGCAATCTGCTCGCCGTTCATCGCGACATAGGTGGAGCTTCCCTTCACAACCTCAATTTCCGGAAGGCTTGAAGAGGTCCCGACGGTAGCCTCCGCTGCTTTTGCCAGCGGTTGAAGATTATCTGTGCCGTTCAGCGCGAATAGCTTCACAGTATCGCCCTCCTTCATTTCTGACGCAAAGGAATATTCCAAAACCAGGCTTCCGCTGCCCGGCTCGAAGGATTTGCTTTCCGTTTTCGTTTCCAGCAGGTTCCCAGCCCGGTACAGCGCGCCTAGAAGCGTTGCGTCCGCTGCTGCTTCACCGTTGTTGGTATAGACTGCGGCCGCATCCGCTTTTGTACTGCCCGCCGTAAGGAACAGTTTCAGGTCAAGCATCTTGTCGTCTGCCGGGCAAATCATAACCGGTAGGCTTTCAAGCTGTTTAACCGTTCCGTCCTGCAGGCTGGTAAAGGTGGCGGTGACAATGACATACCGGGATTCAAAGGATGCGTCCGGCGTCCAAACCGCTTCTGTTGCTCCGGCTACCGGCTCGAACGTTCCATCGCGTGCGGAGGCGCTTTTCCACTGGATATTGGAAATGTCCTCCATGGAGGCGGTTCCCACAAAATCGCAGTACAAACTCAGTTGACTGCCAACTCGATTTTCCCCCTCAACCCTGATAAACTGTACATTTGGCGGGATTTCCACTGGCTCCGTTGGTTTCTCCGTTTCATAAATACCGATATTATCAACGTAAACGGTCTGGCTATCGCCGGCGACATAAAATTGCAGTGTGTCCAGTCCGTTCCCGTTCGTGATAGACGCTGCCCCGCGACCGGCGAAAACCGTCGTGCGCACCTGGCCGTCCTCTATGATTTGCACATTGTACGAATTGTCCTCCAGGCTGAACTGGAACTGGACCGTGAACCATTTATCACGCGGGAAATTATTTGTCCGGTATGGATTTCCTGCTATTTCGGATTTATTGGAATGTAATTCCACCCTGTGTACATTATCAAC
>CABSKZ010000364.1 GCA_902478395.1 uncultured Eubacteriales bacterium
ACGAGATCTAGTACGGTCTCGTGGGCTCGGAGATGTGTATAAGAGACAGCAGTAGATATTGGATTTATGCACTCTGGCGTACTTATGACTGAAAGTATGGAAGAACTTTATGCAAGAGATATTATTTTTAACTTCATTATCGGAAAGATGAATGAAATCAACAGTAAAAACTATGTTTCCGGCGGCAACAGCGGAGGAATATCCAATATGGCATTGCTGATTTCTGAAATTCCTATTGAGAAAAAGGACCAAATTATTTCAGCATATGGGAATATCTTAAAAGATTTATCTGAAAATGGTCCCGGCGATATTGCCGCGGATATTGACAGTTATATTTCTGAACGCAAAAATCCATATTTTTATGCCGTAGAACTTGGCATCTTTCAGGGAAGTTTGTATCATGATAATCCGTTCTATTATACGGATACATCCGCTGCTGCAAATATGCTGAAAGAAAATCCGGCTTTTTTTGATACGGTACTGAAAAAGTATTTTACGGAAAACCCATGCAGTAAAATCATAGTTTCGGGTAATAACGGTGTAGTCTCAGAAGAAACAATCCGATTAAGCGATACAGAAATCGAAAAAATCAAGCGGGAAACGGAGCAGTTCCAGGCGTGGGCAGATACACCGGATAGTCCGGAGGTAATTGCAAGCATTCCCACACTGTCGCTTGATGATATTGGTTCTGCCCCGGTGTATGCAAATCCACGTCACGAGGTGGTAGAAAATATAGATTTTTACTATACCGAAAAGACGGAACAAGACAGCGCTTTCGTCAATCTGTTCTTTCCGATACAGCTTGATACAGAAGATTTAGGGTACTTGCAGCTCATGACGGCTTTCATCAACAAACAGGTTATGAATGCCGGATTGAACAGCGTGAATATAGATGTAGTTGCTATGGAAGATTATCGCGATTCAGAAAAAATCAATCCGCAAATTTCTGTCTATTTGCCGGGAAGCGGAAAGGAAATTGCGGAGGAAATCAAAAGGCTCATTGCTTTTTTGCAGGAAGAAACGATTTGGGACAAAACGAAATTTGTTGAATATGTAAAAAATATGCCGGCAGAAATTCTTCAAAATGGCTATCGTGACCCGTATTCTTTGTCCTATGAACTGAAGCAGACGAAACAAACAGCCGGGAATGCGTTTTATTCCTTTACAAGAGGCAGTGTCGGACAAGGCTCTGTACCTTATTATCAATTGCTTAAACATGCAAAACCAGTGGAATATCCAGCAATGCTTGAAAAGATTAAGGGCATGTGCAGCGATATGATTTTAAACAGTATTCCGACGGTGGAGTATGTAGGCGCAGACGACTATGACGCTGTAAAACAGGCGGTCTGCGGGCAATTTAAAGATAAGCAAAAGAAAGGAAACGGCAGTGTACTTCTTCCAGCTGGCTATTCCTCCGCAGCAATCATTACGAATATGACCGATGCCAATCATTTTATGCTTTCCGGCAATATCAAGGAAACTGGCTATCCCTATTCGGGTAAGATGTGGGTTGCGGGAAGTGTGCTGACCGCAAACTATATTCTTCCAACAATGCGGGGAAAGCATGGTGCCTACGGGGCCGGCGTTGGGATTGACCCAAGTGGTATGACAGCCAGTGTGGCAGGACTTTCGGACATTGATCTCGCGATAGAAATATGGAGTGGTATGGGAGAGTTTTTGCGAAATCTCAGCATGTCACAAAAAGAGTTGGACGCTGTTATTATTCCGGTTGTAAAAGATTTTGATGATTATTATAATGATTCCAGTTATGGTGCGATTATGGCGCTTTCCAATAAAACAACGGCGGATATGAAAAGAATTCGCGATGAAATGCTTTCCACAACGGTAGAGGATTTAAGGGAATATGCTGATTTTGTAGACGCATTGGTGGCACAAAATAAGGTGTATGCGGTGCTTAGCAAGGAAGCGGCAGAGAATGCGGATTTTGATTTTGGCTATTATGCAGATGCAGATACTTTAAAAATCTATCCCAGACTGACTAAAAAACCGGAGAGCTATATCAACGGAAAAAGTGAAACAGCATTCTGCCCCGATGCGTCATTAACCCGTGCGGAGGCGGCAACCCTACTATCGAACCTGCTCGCCGAACAGAACAGCATAGCGGACAAAAAATCCTTATATACCGATATAAATGTGTCCGATTGGTACTATGAGGCAGTTACCACACTGTCAGAAAAGGGGCTTTTAAACGGCTGCGGTAACGGCACGTTCAATCCAAATGGAGATATCAGCCGTGCGGAATTTGCGTCTGTGCTTGCCAGATTTATTTACGGTGAAAACGTAGAGCTAACAACACAATACGGCGATATGGCGGAAAACGACTGGTTTTATCCCGGTATGGCCAAGATGATAGCAAATGGTTTCATATCAGGGTATGACGGAAATATGTTGTATCCGAACAAGCCAATCTCAAGAGCTGAAGCCGTCACAATCATCAATCGTATGCTTGACAAAACCTATACGGATGGTATGAAAAACGCCTTTATAGATATACAAGGTCATTGGGCGTTTCAAGAAATTATAGCGGCGGTAAATTAATACGCGTAATGAATCATAATAGTTAAACTGCTAAGAACTGGATTAGAATTTTTGGCAGCAGCAGTATTCCCGAGGCGCCTGTTGAATCAGGCGCTTCGGGTTCTTTTTATAATCAAAATTCCAAGTCTGAAACGATGAAACAGTTTCTGCGTTTTTCTCACACAATGGTAAACAACGGCATAAACTAATTGTAGAACGATGATGAATAAGGAGTGGTATTGATGGAAGAAATGCAATCGCTAGAAATAAGAACCTGCCCGACGATGAGCAATCTTGAAACGACTGTCAGGCTGCCGGTTCGCGTTTGTCCCTTTGCAGATCCGGGTACGGTTGTCGTAGAATGCAGCGGGGCGCATACAATTGAAAACGGCTACAATACATGTACCGGCAACATAAACGGAAGCTGTGAGTTTACGATTTCCCAGACCATGAACATTGGGATTCCAGTAGTATTTGGCGCAAGTGTTCAGATAGGCGACGCCTATGTTGAATGCGGCGGAGCCTCAGGAACCATTGACGAGGATTGCCCTTGTGACCATACCGTTGTAGAGTTTGACGAGGATTAATGTTTCTGCTAATCCAAAAAATAGGTGATTTGATATCGTTCCTATTTTCTGCGGTATAACCTCTTAAAAGCCAAACGTCCGGCATATTGCTTTTCAGGCATATGCGGTGCGTTTGGCTTTTTCTGTTTTGAAACAATAGGCGTATTATTTCTGCAAAATAACAATTTATACGGGCGGTTGTCACGTATTCCGACAAAATTGAATAGAATGGTATAACGAAGAAAGGAGGATTATAAGCCTGTCTCTTATACACATCTGACGCTG
>CABSKZ010000365.1 GCA_902478395.1 uncultured Eubacteriales bacterium
CATTTTAATTGGGCATCTTGTTACTATCATCAGCTGTTTATATTTAGCTTACGTCGTCCTATCATTACACATAGCTTTTGAAGCCGATTTTTCGGTAAAATTTTAGAAAAAGCTAGAAGTCGTCAGAATATTTTTTATCAATAAAACGGAACAGGCGAACTTCTTAGAATTAAGAAAAGATTGACAAAAAAGTTTTTATAACATACAATGGATATATGCAAAACAACAACAAATTAAAAGGAGGGGTTTTTATGTCAGTTCATCCGTTATTGCTGCTCGACAATAGCTCCATGGTCTCCCTCATCAACCAGGGAGAATTCAAGTGTGTGGACATCACCTTTGACGAGGCAAAAATCGTCCTGGATAATTTGGACGGAAGCGAAATGCTGCGCTGTTTTTCAGACAAAAATATTGAGCTAATTATTTACGACTATCTGGGAATCGCGCAGAAGGAAATTGCCTACAAACGCATCCGCGATATGCGCGTAGGCCAGAACGCCATTGTGTTTAAACTGTACGCTACCCCTTCGGAAACACAGCCTATCATTACGACCGATAAAGGAAATGAAGCGAAGAAAATTCAAAATATTTATGTGTATTGCCAGATGCTTTCCCGGGTATCGTGAAGCGGTCCGCGTAAAACACTGTTATGATGAAATCTGCCGGACGAATACCCGGTTACTATGAACTTGCACAATGATTCGTCAAAAAGGGAGGCTGTCGCCAAGCGACAGCCTCCCTTTTTGAGCCGGACACAAAATAACGTAGCCAAACCAAATTCAAAGGTACTCCAAGAAATAAGGTTTGTTCCACACGCTTTGCGCGGTATGCACATTTTGTTTTACTTTTTCATGATGCTTTTATCTCAGCCTGTTTTTATGCCTCTCCCGCATCACGCGCCGCTTTGCGGGAACCCGACGGCTTTTTGTCATCTGCTGGCTTGAGCGTAAAATTGAACCGCGCGTATTCTCCCGGCTCGCTCTCCGCCCAGATGTTTTCTCCGTGGTTCTGCATAATGCTCTTGACAATAAACAGACCTAGCCCAACGCCGGTCTTGTCCAGACTGCGCGATTTATCGGTTTTATAAAACCGGTCGAACACATGCTTTAGCTCATTCTTTGCAATACCCATTCCGGAATTTTGGATGCTGACAAACACCTTCCCGTTTTCAAGGCCAGTGCTAATATCAATAAACCCGCCCTCCGGCGTGAATTTTATCGCGTTGTCAATCAGGTTGGTCAGGACACGCTGGATGCTGTCCTTATCCGCATAAACAGACTGGTTCTCCGTTTTGAATCCGACCGTCAGCTGAATCTGCTTTTCTGTGATGCGCTTTTCCATTTTAATGACGCTCAGGCGCACCATTTCATTGATGTCGAACTCCCGCGGCTCCATCTTAAATTTTCCCTGCTCCATTCGGCTAATGTCGAGCAGGTCGTTCACCAACCGGGAGAGCCGCTTGCTTTCATCCAATACAATTTTCAAATACTGGTCATGCCGTTCGGGCGGAATCGTCCCGTCGAGAATGCCTTCAATAAAGCCCGTAATTGTCGTCATAGGCGTCCGAAGCTCATGGGAAACATTCGCGACAAAACTGCGCCGCATAGTTTCTAACTGCTCAATGGATTCCGCCATCGCGTTAAACGTATCCCCGAGCTCGCCGATTTCATTGTCCACATTCAGATTGACGCGTCTTTCAAATTCTCCATTTGCAATGCTTTTCGCCGCATTGTTCAGCATTTTCAGCGGCTTCGTGAGACGGTTGGACATTAAATAGATGAAAACCAGCGCGACCACTACAACGAAACAGACTGAAAACAGGAAAATTTTGATGACATCCGTCCGTATTTGGTGAATCTCCGGAACCGGCAGGCTTAAAAACACAGCGCCGATGATTTTGTTCTCCATCCGGATGGGCTGCCCCACCGTCAGCATGGTTGTGTTAAAGAAGCCGCCGAGATTGCCGATGTATTTGACGTTTTGCCCGTCGAGCGCAGGCTGATAAAATTCCGGCCCAATGTTAATTTTCACATTATCGCTCGTCGCGACGGGCTGGCCGGATTCGTTTAAAATAAAAATGATTGCGCCCACAGACGCGCTGATGGAATTGATATTGTACTGGTACAGCCGCCGGAACAGTTCTGAATCGTTGTCCCTCATACTGACGGTCAACTCCGCCAGCTTTTCCGCCGTTGCGTTTAAGTCCTCCTCATAGCGCTCGGTCAGGTATTCTCCCAAAAAGCTGTACAGGAGGGTCCCGATAACAAAAAAGCTAACAATAAAGACTAGAACGGTAAAGGAAAACAGCTGGCCAAATATGCTTTTTTTATACAAATTATTTCACCTCAAATTTGTATCCCACGCCCCAAACAGTTTTCAACTGCCAGTTCTGTCCCTCGCCCGCAAGCTCCAGCTTTTCGCGCAGGCGCTTGACATGGACGTCCACCGTCCGCGAATCTCCGAAATAGTCAAACCCCCAAACCGTTTCCAGAAGCTGTTCCCGTGTAAAAACCTTATTGGGGTTTGTCGCCAGGAAATACAGTAACTCCAGCTCCTTCGGCGGGATGTCCACCGCGTTGCCGTTGATTTTCAGTTCATAATTGGAAAGGTTGATGGAAATATTCGGGTAAACGACCTCCTTATCGGTGCTGCCTTTCGGGTCGTAACGGCGCAGCACTGCCTTGATGCGCGCCACTAGTTCCTTATTCTCGAACGGCTTAACCATATAGTCGTCTGCACCGAGTTCCAGCCCCAGCACCTTGTCGAAGGTCTCGCCCTTCGCCGTAAGCATAATAATCGGGATGTTGCTGATGCGCCGGATTTCCCTGCAAACCTGGAAGCCATCCATTTTGGGCAGCATCACGTCAAGCAGTACAACCGACGGCGTATTTTCCTTAAACAAATCGATCGCCGCCTGCCCGTCGTATGCCAGCACGACCTGGAATCCTTCCTTTTCAAGATAAAGCCGCACCAACTCGCATATGTTTTTATCATCATCCACTACCAGAACCCTCTGGGCACTGCTGTTCATTTGCTCATCGTCCTTTCTTGATTGTTTTTATTCCGTATTTTTTTTAGCTTCTCGAGATATAGCAATATGGTATTTATAAAAATTCTTTTGAAAAAGTACTACGTTTGTACAATTCCAAATTTTAAACAAAATCTTTCTGCACGGCGTTTCAACCGCCTTCCGCTTTTATCTCTTTTCCGCCTGCCACCGTCCGGATGCGCCGCACGGAAGAATCAGGCTGCTGTTTTCCACAGGAAGCCCCACCTCTGCGGCGGCAACATTCCCACCGCACTTTTTGCCGATGGTCAGCTTCAGTATATCCGACAGCACGGTCGGCGCAAGCCCAGTCGTATAGGAATTTATCAG
>CABSKZ010000366.1 GCA_902478395.1 uncultured Eubacteriales bacterium
GGATAAGCTCCCCGAAATCGACGCCATGATCGAAGGCAACGCACGTGGCTGGACGCTGGAAAGAATTTCGAAGGTTAGCCTTGCCGCCCTTCGCATCGGCATCTGCGAGTTGTTATACAATGATGAGGTCCCCGCCAGCATTGCAATTAACGAGGCGGTCGAGCTCGCAAAGGTATATGAGGGAGAGAAGGCTTCCGGCTTTGTCAACGGCATTCTGTCCTCGGTATTCAAGGCGGCGGAGAAATAGAATTCAGTAACGATTATAAACAGAGGGACGACATGGCCATTTTTCTTGGAATTGATACTAGCTGCTACACCACGTCTATTGCAGCAGTGGACGGCAGCGGACAGATTATTTCCGACAAACGAACAGTTTTAACCGTAAAAAAAGGCATGCGCGGGCTCCGACAGAGCGACGCGCTGTTTTTACATACCAAAAATCTGCCGGAACTCGTAGAACAGGCCGCCATTGACTGGAACGAGGTCGCCGCGGTCGGGGTCAGTGACGCACCCCGCCGGTTGGCGGATTCCTACATGCCCGTCTTTCTGGCAGGGCTTGGCATGGCCCGTTCCCTTGCGGCAGCGCTCGGCGTGCCCTGCCTGCGCTTCTCCCATCAGGAGGGACATCTGCGGGCTGGATTACATACAATGGACAATATATTTCCCGATGAATTTTATGCTGTACACCTTTCCGGCGGCACAACCGAGTTGTTATCCGTCACGCGTGACGGCGCACGGTTTCGTGCTGAAATCATCGGCGGTACGAAGGATATCAGCGCTGGACAGCTAATTGACCGCGTCGGCGTCCGGCTCGGTCTTCCTTTTCCCAGCGGCAAGGCGCTTGAACAGCTCAGCAAGCCCGAAGATGCGGAAATTCGCTTGCCCGTCAATACCGACGGCGCTTATTTGAACCTTTCTGGCCTGGAGGCGGCCTGTTTCCGCCTGATTGAGCAGGGAACCAGCCCCGCCGGCCTTGCTCACGCGCTTTTTAAAACCATTGCGGCGGTTCTGGCAAACGTTCTGCAATCCGCGGTATCACAATATGGAAAGAAGCCGATTTTAATCGCCGGCGGTGTCGCCGCGAACCAAATCATCCGCGAAACGCTATTCGGACTGTTTGAAAACGACATTCATTTTGCCTCGCCCGCGTACTCCACGGATAACGCAGTGGGAACAGCCTTGCTCACAAAGGAGGGTTACGATGGAAACTGAAGTTTTAACGGTCACCGTCTCCCAGTTAAACAACTATATCAAGCGGGTTATGGAGAACAATTCCTATTTGAAAGATATCTGGGTAAAAGGCGAAATTTCAAATTTCAAGCTTCACTATTCCGGCCATATCTACATGACACTGAAGGACGACCACGCGGCTGTCCGGGCCGTCATGTTCCGCGGAGCTGCGGCGCGCCTGCGGTTTCAGCCGGAAAACGGCATGAAAGCCATCTGCCGCGGCCGTGTTTCTGTTTACGAGCGCGACGGACAGTATCAGCTATATGTTGAGGAAATTCAGCCGGACGGACTCGGCGCTCTCCATATGGCATTTGAACAGCTAAAGCAAAAGCTGGGTGAAGAAGGTCTGTTCGACGATTCATACAAAAAGCCGCTCCCCCCCTACCCATCTGTCATTGGGGTCGTTACCGCCCCGACAGGTGCGGCGGTGCGTGATATCATTCACGTGCTCGGCAGGCGGTTTCCGCTTGCCCATGTGCGTATTTGTCCGGTTCTGGTACAAGGGGAACAGGCCGCGGGTCAAATTGCTGCTGCAATCCATTTTTTAAACCAAAACCATCTTTGCGATGTAATCATTGCCGGGCGCGGCGGTGGCTCCATCGAGGATCTGTGGGCCTTCAACGAAGAAATTGTGGCACGCGCCGTATTTGCTTCAGAAATTCCCGTTATATCCGCAGTAGGGCATGAGACAGATTTTACCATCTGTGACTTTGTGGCAGACCGCCGCGCCCCAACCCCGTCAGCCGCGGCGGAAATCGCTGTCCCTTCTGCATTTGAAGTGGCGGAGCGCATCGCAGGCTGTGGTGCTGCGCTGCTTTCCAGCATACGGCAGTTCTTTCTGGAACGGCGCTCGGTGCTCAGCCGTTTACAAAACGCCGGGGCGCTGCTCTATTTTCCAAACACGCTTGCGGATAAGCGCGTCCGGACCGACGCCCTTCAAAAACAGCTGGAAAAGGATTATGCCACATACATCCGTGCAAAACGGGAAAAACTAAGCGCTCTATGCGGAAGGCTCGATGCGCTCAGCCCGCTGAAGGTGCTTGCCCGTGGTTATGCAATCGCCTCCGACGGAAACGGAAGGCCGATTGTCAGCGTATCGGCGCTGGCACCAGAAAAACGCTTTTCACTCCGTTTGGCAGATGGCTCTGCCAATTGCTGCGTACTGCCGGAGGAAGATTGAACCATCCGGCCTCCATCATTTATATGAAAGGAATGACCATTGCATGAACGTACATGAAACAGAACTTCGCGTCCGCTACTGCGAAACGGACCGGATGGGCTGTGTCCACCATTCCCGCTATTATCCCTGGTTTGAGATCGCCCGTGCAGAAATGATGGCGGAATCCGGCCTCCGTTACAGCGATATGGAAAAGGGCGGGGTGATGATGCCCCTGGTCGAGACGCATTGCAAATATATTGTCCCGGCGGTTTACGACGATGTTCTCATCATCCGCACGCTGGTTGAAAAGCTCTCTCCTGTCAAGGTTACGTTTGCGTACGAGGTCGTGCGGAAAGCGGACGGCGTTCTGCTCGCACGGGGGTCTACCGTTCTCGCATTCACAACGCTCGATTTCAAACCGGTCAACTTGAAAAAATATAACCCGGAATTCTGGGAATTGGTCAGTTCTTTGCAGTAAACTATTGAAATCTGGGCAAAAATAGTATATAATATGCTGTATTATGTATATGCTTGGTTATTTTGCGCATCGGAGGTGCTGTTTTGAATATTCCAAACATTTTAACCGGGCTTCGTTTTTTGATGATACCGCTTTACTGCTGGGTTTTCAGCATAGAGCCGGAAGCGAAATTCTGGAGCGCCGCAATTTTCGTCCTTGCAAGCCTGACCGATGTTCTGGACGGATACATTGCCCGGAAATATGACATGACCACTAAGTGGGGCCAGCTCATGGACCCGCTGGCGGATAAGCTGATGCAAATCGCGGTCATCATCACCATGGTGCTCGCCGGAATCGTCCCAAATTGGTTCGTGATGGTGCTCGTTATAAAGGAATGCCTGTTTATATTTGGCAGTATCTTTCTGTATACGAAAAAAACGTTTGTGCAGTCGAACATATTCGGCAAGCTGAACACCGTCGTGCTGTTTGTGGCAATGACGATTTTGCTGGT
>CABSKZ010000367.1 GCA_902478395.1 uncultured Eubacteriales bacterium
AGAGACAGATCACATTCCGGTCAATATAGTTCTCTCCTGTTACCTGAACGGAAACCAAGCCGTTTGTCAGCTCGGTGACCTCCTTTTGAAAGGTCTCAAGATAGCCGTAAGGAATCGATACCAGCATGGTAACGGCCTCGTTGTACTGAATATCCTTTAGAATATAGCTTCCATTCTCCACCAAATACCGCAGCTTTCCCAGCAGGTCATAACCGAAGTTGAGGCTAGTCTCGTGGCAGTAAACCCTTTCGGTGATTCCGCTTTCATCAATTCCAAGTTTTGCGCTTTTGCCGTAGGCGCGGATGAGGCCGCCCGCACCAAGCAAAGTTCCGCCGAAATAACGTGTTACGACGACCACCACATCACACAACCCTTCCTTTTTGATGACCTCCAGCACTGGAACGCCTGCGGTGCCGTTTGGCTCGCCGTCGTCGGAATACCGCGCGGTGTTGTTGCGGCTGATGACGTAGGCATAAACATTGTGTGTCGCATTGTAGTGTTCACTTTTTTTGGCGTTGATAAAGTCGATTGCGTCCTGTTCTGTTGCAACCGGGCGGACCGCTGCAATGAAGCGAGATTTTTTTTCGACCAGCTCTGCTGTTGCTTCTCGGATAACCGTTTTATAAGAGGCCCCCTTGTCCATCCTCACACCTCACAGAGATAATTTTTAAATTCAGTATAGGCCTGCGTATCGACATAGGCGTCCAACAGCGTACCTTCTGCTTCGTACTGCTCTGACAGCACGGTTTGTTCATTGTGCAGCCGGGAGAGCGCCGCCCCGTCAGAAAATGGAATCAGCAGCTTGACGCGCTTCTTTTTTCCCGGGACGAGCGATTCCAGCGTTTGTACCAGCCTTTCCAAGCCCTCCCCGGTTTTGGCACTGATTTCGACCACCGCATCGGCGGTGCGCACTGCCAGCGGAATATCAGAACGGTCTTCGACTTTATCGATTTTATTGAATACGCAGATAGTCGGCTTGTTTGCCGCTTTCAAACTCTCTAGAATATTATCCACAACGCGGATATGCTGGTCAAATTCAGGATTCGCCCCGTCGATGACGTGAATCAGCACATCGGCAAAAACCGCCTCCTCCAGTGTGGATTTAAAGGCTTCTACGAGATGGTGCGGCAGCTTGCGGATAAAACCGACAGTGTCTACCAACATCACCTTCCGCCCGTCTGAAAGCTCCAGCCCGCGGATGGTGGGGTCGAGCGTAGCGAACAGCTTGTTCTCCGCAAATACTTCGGAGCCTGTCAGTGTATTTAACAGTGTGGATTTCCCGGCGTTGGTGTACCCGACGAGGGCCACCATGCTGGAATTGTCCTTTTCCCTGCGGGTGCGGAGTAAATCGCGGTGTTTTTTCACTTCCCGAAGCTCCTCACGGAGATGGCTGATTCTCCTTCGGATATGCCGGCGGTCCGTTTCCAGCTTGGTTTCACCCGGGCCCCGGGTTCCAATGCCGGCGCCGAGTCGGGAAAGCTGTGTTCCCAGACCGGAGAGTCGGGGCAGCATATAATTCAGCTGCGCCAGTTCGACTTGTATTTTTCCCTCTTTTGTGCTGGCGCGCCGTGCGAAGATATCGAGAATCAACATTGTACGGTCGATAACGCGCAGCGACAGTTCCCGTTCCAAATTGCGGAGCTGAATGGGAGAAAGCTCATCGTCAAATATGATGAGGTTTGCATTCAGCCCGCCGCAGGCCGCTTTCAACTCGTCCAGCTTACCTTCTCCCAAATAGGTCGCATTTTCAACCGCTGCCCTATTTTGAACCATTGTACCTACGGTAACAGCTCCAGCTGTTTCCGCAAGCTGTTCCAGTTCCTTCATCGATTCGTCCGTCGTATCGGACAATTCGTCTATACAGCCAGTATGCACGCCGACCAATATGGCGCGTTCCTCTAATTCTTCCGTTTTATAATAGTCCATAAAGACACCTTCTTTCTGGTTAAACATAAGGAAATGCGAACCGCATTTCTCCTATGTTATGTGGTTTGACATGGAATCATGTATTTGTAACCCATTTCATTATGAAAAAATCCACATGTGAAACCTCCTTTTCTGACACTTACAATGCCCAAGAAGCCTCGCGGCCTGCCAGAAATCCAGTTGAAAAAGCGATTTGCAGATTAAATCCGCCAGTATATGCGTCCACATCGAGCACTTCACCTGCGAAATAGAGTCCGCCGACCAGTTTGGACTCCATCGTCTTCGGATTGATTTCTTTCACATGGACGCCGCCGGAGGTGATGATGGCCTCGCCAATGGGGCGCGTTCCCGTAACGGTGAGCGGCAATCCCTTGAAAAGGGCTGTGAGTCTTGCGCGTTCCTCGCGTGTAACTTCATTTACCTTTTTGTGCGGGTTTATTTTGCTGAGCGAGACGATAACAGGAATCAACTTTTTGGGGAGCAGTTTGCCCAGGCTGTTCCCAAAATCACGGTTTTTCGACTCTGAAAAGTCGCGCAAAATCCGTTTGTCCAACGTCTGGCTGTCCAATGCGGGCTTCAAATCAATAAGCAAGGAATAGGAATTTGTTCCGATATCGCGCAGATTTGCGCTTGCGCTGAGTATCATGGGGCCGGACACGCCATAATGCGTAAAGAGCATTTCTCCAAAATCGGAATAGACTTCCTTTCCGCCGGTATCACGCATGGAAATTGCCGCGTTTTTTAAAGAAAGCCCCATCATATCAGCGGGCCACTTTTCTTTGGTTACCAGAGGCACAAGAGACGGCCGGGGGATTACAACCGTATGCCCTGCCTGCTTTGCAAAGCGGTATCCGTCCCCGGTTGAACCGGTTTGTGGATAGGATTTTCCGCCGGTTGCGACAATGACCTTTTTTGCAGTAATTTCTTTCCCGCCGACAAGCTTGACACCGCAAATGACGCCGTCGTTTATCAGTAATTCAGTAACGGCACCCTGTATGGCAGTAACGTTTTTTTGCAGCGCATAAGCTTTCAGTGCCCGTATCACATCGGAGGATTTGTCGCTGACGGGAAAAACACGCCCGCCGCGCTCCGTTTTGGTTGCAACGCCATATTCACGTAAAAGCCGGAGCAAGTCTTCATTTGTAAAAGCGGAAAACGCGCTATACAGGAACCGGCTGTTGACCGGAATAGATTGAAAGAATTCTGACATGTCGGCGCTGTTGGTCACGTTGCAGCGTCCTTTTCCGGTAATATAAAGTTTTTTTCCAAAGACTTCGTTTTTCTCAACGAGCGCAATCCTTGCGCCGGACGCCGCCGCGCTTCCGGCGGCGATTAGCCCGGCCGCGCCGCCGCCAATAACAGCAATATCGAATTGCTCCATGTTCGCACCTGCTTTTCAACTTCTTTTCTGGTACTTAACAGTATAACAG
>CABSKZ010000368.1 GCA_902478395.1 uncultured Eubacteriales bacterium
CCACCGGCGCTGGCAACTAATTTTTCGAAGCCCTGCGCCTGCCTGAGCAGGATTTCCATCTGGCCTCGCGCTTCCGCTTCCATTTTTGCGTAGATTGCGTCAGCTTCCCCGCGCGCAATCCGCCGGAGCTGCTCCGCTTGTGCTTCCGCAGCAATCTCCTGCTGCTTTTTGTCAATATCCGCTTTTACGATGACGTCCGCTTCCAGCGTCGCCTGCGATTTAACAGCACGGGCTTTTTCTGCCTTTTCTTCTGCAACGTAGGATTCCTCCAAAGCAAGCGCCTTCTGCACATTCTCTGCCGCGGTTGCTTTTCTTAGAGCTTCCGCCTCTTTTTCGCGCCGGTCTGCTTCGGAATTTGCAACCTCAATTTTTGCCTCATTTTCTCCCTTGATGGCTGCTGAATTTGCCAGTGAAACCTGAATTCTCTGATCACGCATTGCATTGGATTCACCGATAGAACCGTCGCGGTTCTTTTCCGCAACGCTGATCTTCGCATCGTTAATCGCCTTTGCCGCCGCTTCCTTACCAAGCGCTTCTATGTATCCAGATTCGTCGTTGATATCTGTAATGTTGACGTTAATCAGGCGCAGGCCGATTTTTTTCAGTTCTGTTTCTACATTGGCGGAAACCGCATCGAGAAACTTATCCCGGTTGGTATTGATTTCCTCAATGTCCATTGTGGCAATGACGAGACGGAGCTGCCCGAAAATAATATCCTTCGCAAGCTCCTGAATCTCCGTCAGCTTCAGCCCGAGCAGCCGTTCCGCCGCATTTTGCATCACGACCGGTTCGGTTGAAATACCGACCGTGAAACGGGACGGGACATCGATTCTGATATTTTGCTTCGAAAGCGCGTTCTTTAAATCGACGCTGATGGAAATCGGCGTCAAATCCAGATATTCATACGCTTGTACCACCGGCCAGACAAACGTGGCGCCGCCGTGAATACACTTGGCAGACCGCGCGCTCCCCGATTTGTTGTTGCCGACCCGCCCGTAAATGACCATTACTTTATCTGACGGGCATTTTCTGTACCGCGACAGGATCGTGATAACTGTGCCAAAAAACAGGAACACAACCACTAAAATAACAATTAAAACCGTTGTAAATGAACCCATAATAAACTCCCCTTTACTGATAAATTTTTCTTGTAATATCCCTTTATCAATCTATATGATTGATAACTGATTAAAATCATAACAGGCTTCGTATATAAGCGGGACGGATACCAGAGTCCGCCGCCTTATATTTCTGCCCGCTGTAGCGTTGCTGCCATCGTACATCCGTTATAATTTCTCGACAACCGCCATCTGGCCGACGACGTCTGTAACCAAGACGGTTTCACCTGTTTTTAGTGGATACGGACTGTGGGAAACCGCGTCTACCTCCGCGAGCCTGCCGCCCAGCTCTACCATAATTTTTCCGTGCCCACTTCCTTCTTTCGGAACGGTGATATACACCTGTGCGGATTTTCCCAAAATAGTCCGCAGCGATACCTCAGGAATATATTGCAGCCGCAGCATCGCCTTAATAAGCAGTGCCATCAGGTACATTGCCAATAAACCGAATGCGGCGGACAACAAAATGACAATCCCATCCGGCAGCACAGAGTAGGTCAGCGCAAAACCGGCCCAACCGCTGATGGTAAAAAAAGTCAGAACCCCACGCACGGTAAAAATCCGCAGGCCTTGATCCTGTATCTGCTCTCCCTGGTCATGGTCGTGGTCAACAGGATGTGCCAAATTGTGGTCCGCATCATAATCCATACTGTGTGCGGCGCCTGTTTCGTGGATGTCATAGCCGTCCGGCCCGCCGGTATCCGTCTCGAAATTCGCGTCTGTCCCGCTGTCGCCGGCAAAATCTCCGTCCGTGTCTGTGTCGGACTCTCCATGTCCGCCCATGCCGAACAACAACAGAATGAACTGAATAACAAGAATTAAAGTCGCGGGTACGGCAACGACAAACAGAATTTTTTGCAGCAAGGTCAGCCCAAGCCAAAATTCCTCCATAACAACCTCCCTCCGTCCGCCTTGCGGACATCTCCTTTTCCCCCAAAAAATGAAATCCTGTGCCGCTTGTGAGCGTGCGCCGTTTCAAAACTAAGATGGCACACCGCAAAAGGTAAATTTAAATTACCTTTCATGTTCCATTATATACCTGTTATCTTGCGTTGTCAAGCATCTTTACAAAATATTTACTTGATTTTTTCGTAAATATCAGTTACAATATAAGTAAATAATTTTTACATAGTCTGGAGGAATATCTATGACGATTGGCCAGCGCATCAAACAGCTCCGTCTCTCACAGCAAAAAACCCAGCTGGACGTGTGCGGTGAGTTTATTACCCGAAATATGCTGAGCCGAATTGAAAACGACAGCGCGACCCCATCGCTCCAAACGGTTGAATATCTCGCTTCCAGGCTTGGCGTGAGTGTCGGCGATTTGTTTGGCGAAGCGCCTTCTTCCGAATCCGGCGGGCTGGAAGAGCTCTGTGACAAATATTACCGGGAACTGCTCACCCCGGAACGGAAAACTAGCGCGGAAGAACTGCTGCACAATTATCTAGATTTGCTCAACGAAACCGCACGGCTGGAAAAGGTGCTGTACGCCTTCTGTGTTGCCAAACCGGATAACAGCCACTTCTTAAACCTTGCGCTGGAGGGCGGTTTCATCACCAACGAATCACTTCGGGCACACCTGCAGGCAAGGCTGCTGATTGCTGAAGGAAAAATTTCGGAAGCGATCGACGCTTTGAACATATTGACGGAAGCAGGAGATATTTTGTTCCGTTTCCATATCTATTCCGATTTGGAGCAGTGTTATCTGAAGCAGGAAAACTATAAAAAGGCCTATCAGTGCTCTAATTACAAACAACACCTGAGAATTCATTAGGAATGGGGAGGAGAAAGTGATGTCATTTCAAGTTGAAGCATGGCTGGAATTGTTGACTAAAAAAATGAAAAGCGTATTTGCGGATCGTATCCTTTTTCTCGGACTGCAAGGCAGTTACCGGCGCGGAGAGGCCACCCAAAATAGCGACATTGATATTGTTTTGATATTAGACGTGCTCAATTTTTCCGATTTGTGTAAATATAAGGCTCTTCTTGCCGAAATGCCCTTCAGCGAAAAAGCCTGCGGTTTTATCTGTGGAAAGGATGAACTTTGGAACTGGCCAAAATATGACTTGTTCCAGCTTGTTCATGATACACGCGCACTCATCGGCGAAGCCTCCAACTTGTTTCCTCAGTTAACGCCGACAGATGCGCAGGAGGCCGTCCGGGTTGGTGCGGCAAATTTGTATCATGAGGTCTGCCACAGCTACCTGTATGGCAAAACCTGTCTCTTA
>CABSKZ010000369.1 GCA_902478395.1 uncultured Eubacteriales bacterium
GTGCACGTAATTGTCGGCATTCTCGAGCATATGGGCGCACAGGTGGAGTTTTTAGACAAGTATACGCTCCGGATAGACTGTTCCAGCGTGGACAAGCATACCGCTCCTTATGAAATGGTGCGGAAAATGCGCGCGTCTTATTATCTTTTGGGGTCCCTTTTGGGGCGGTTTCATGCGGCTGATATTGCTATGCCAGGCGGCTGCAACTTCGGTTCGCGCCCAATCGATCAGCATATCAAGGGTTTCGAGGCGCTGGGAGCAGACATTTCGAGGGACTCCGGCATCATTATCGCAAAGGCGGATAAGTTAGTTGGCACCTCCGTGTATCTTGATGTAGTAAGCGTTGGCGCAACGATAAACCTCATGTTAGCGGCTGTGCTTGCAGAGGGAATTACGACGCTGGAAAACGTCGCGAAAGAACCGCACATTGTAGATCTTGCGAACTTCTTGAACGCGATGGGCGCAGATATCAAGGGCGCGGGGACGGATGTCATCCGTATCCGCGGCGTAGAGCACCTGAAAGGTGGTACTTACTCGATTATTCCGGACCAGATTGAGGCGGGAACGTTTATGATTGCTGCTGCCGCAACTGCGGGGGATGTTCTGGTCAAAAATATTATTCCAAAACATATGGAATCGGTCAGCGCGAAGCTGATTGAGATTGGCGCAAAGGTGGAAGAGTTTGACGATTCTATCCGCGTGACAGGGACAGGGAAAATCACAAAGGCAAATATCAAAACGCTTCCTTATCCGGGCTTTCCAACGGATATGCAGCCGCAGATTGTTTCCCTATTGTCTGTTGCAGACGGAACGAGCATCGTAACCGAGGGCGTGTGGGACTCCCGCTTCCAGTATGTGGACGAATTGGAGCGCATGGGGGCGAACATCCGCGTAGATGGAAAAACGGCTGTCGTTACAGGCGTGAAAAATCTGGAGGGCGCACCGGTGCGCGCAACAGATCTGCGCGGCGGTGCGGGAATGGTTATTGCTGGGCTTATGGCTGCAGGAACCACGGAAATCTATGAATTACAGCACATCGACCGCGGGTATGAAAAGATGGAAGAAAAATTTCAGGCAATCGGCGCAGACATGAAACGCGTCATTGAAGAATAAAATAGCACTGGACGCTTATTTTTCAGAAGGGGTTGCTTCCTTTTCAAAGGATAAAATTGGATGGCGTCTGTCTAGTGGAAAACCGTCTGTTTTCGTGGCTAAAGCGGTGCCACAGTGCAGAAGTTCTAAAGATATATAGATAAAACTGTAAATGACGGGGCTATGCCCCTTAGTTGAAATACTATAGATTGTGAGGAGAATACAATGAAAAGCGGAAACATTATTTTAGCAGGGTTTGGCGGACAGGGAATTCTGTTTGCGGGTAAGGTTCTGGCCTATTCTGGCCTGAAAGCGGGACGCGAAGTCTCATGGCTGCCTTCTTATGGCCCGGAAATGCGCGGCGGCACGGCAAATTGCCACGTTGTCGTATCCGATTCTCCGGTCGGCTCCCCGATTATCCCGAATCCGGATATTTTAATCGCGATGAACCGTCCGTCCCTTGATAAATTTGAAGAAAAAGTCACAACGGGTGGCTATATCGTGCAGGATAGCTCCCTTGTAGACCGCGAACCCGAGCGCGACGACATTACGGTAATTGATATTCCTGCGACGCAACTTGCGCTGGAGGCTGGCTTGGAGAGCCTCGCAAACATGGTAATGGTGGGGAAGGTTATTCAGGCAACGGGGCTTTACACGCTGGAGGAAATCCAGAAAGGATTGGAAAAGAGTGTGCCGGCATCAAAAGCTGCACTGCTCGAAAAGAATATTCAGGCTATCAAGCTGGGGTATGAATATGACGAAAGCAGGATATAACTGGACGCCTGCAAAAGATAATATACAAAAAAACACGTTTGCAATCCTGACCTGCGCAAGCCTTGCCAGGACAGGTCTGGTACGGCATGGCTTCAGTACGCGCACAGGAGGAATTAGCGGCGGAGCTTTTACGTCCCTGAACCTAGGAACACATACGGCGGATGGTAAGGAGAATATCCGGGTGAACTATGTCCGGTTCTGTAACGGCATCGGGGTAGATATGGACCGATTGGTTCTTTCACATCAAGTACACAGCGACAATGTGCGGGTCGTTACGGCGGCTGACGCGGGCCGCGGGCTTGCCCGCATGCCGGAGCTGACGGATGTTGACGGTTTGATAACCGCAGAACGCGGCCTTCCAATCGCGACTTTTTACGCAGATTGTACACCAATTTTGTTATTGGATCCGGTCAAGCGGGTAATTGCGTCAGTTCATTCCGGTTGGAAAGGCACACTTTCGAGGATTGGCAGAAAAGCGGTGCAAAAGATGGAGTTGGAGTTTGGGTGCCGCGCAGAGAATATTTTGGCAGCCACTGGCCCATCCATTAAACAGTGCCATTTTGAAGTTTCCGAAGATGTATATTCTTTGTTTGTTTCGGAGTTTGGTAAGACTGCAACGGCTTGTAGCATTGAGAAAAACGAAAAATATTATATTGATACGGATGCAATCAACATGTCGGAACTGACGGCGGAAGGACTTTTACCGGAGCATATTTCGATTTGTCCGGAATGCACCTATTGCCGCAACG
This sequence comes from uncultured Eubacteriales bacterium, assembly GCA_902478395.1. Taxonomy (GTDB): domain Bacteria; phylum Bacillota; class Clostridia; order UBA1381; family UBA9506; genus CABSKZ01. The sequence continues at coordinate 2,616 of CABSKZ010000369.1, forward strand.
ACTTGTTTTTTTCACACCGTGCGGACGGCGGAAAGACGGGACGTATGTGCGCGGCGATTGAGTTGATTTAACGCTTTGATTTTTTAGAAAAATACTTGACAAACATATGGTGTCGTGCTAGAATAGTTAGGTCGGCGGTTGATGGCCACCATTTGCCCGAGTGGCGGAACTGGCAGACGCCCGGGACTTAAAATCCCGTGAAAAGTGATTTTCGTACCGGTTCGATTCCGGTCTCGGGCACCACGTCGCGGCGAGCCTTTTGGTTCGCCGTATTTTTGTGCAAAAACACGGCTTCACTTTATCGGCTGCCGCTCCTTTTTCGCAAAAGGTCACGTTCGCGTCGGCTACTCGCTTGCAAGCGTGCTCATAACGCCTTCGGCTCACTACCAACCTTTTGCGATTAAGCGCCTGCGGCGCGAGGTATCTTTTTTGGACAGTTGAGCCACGTCGGAGCAAAGTTCGCTTTAGGCAGTCCTTGATAAAACCGTAAGGTTAAACAGGCTGTTAAAACGAGTTGCTCAAAAAGATAAGCATACTGCTTGTGGTTAAGTGGTATGCTTATTTCTTTTGCTATATAATTGAGCATTTAGAGCGTTTTCAATCCTTATTTTATGCGGCTTTCAGAGGTCAAAACAGCCAAAGTAATGATAGTATATTAAAACCCTCAAAAATGCACTTCTAACCGTCCCTCAAAACAGAAAA
>CABSKZ010000370.1 GCA_902478395.1 uncultured Eubacteriales bacterium
CCCTCCTTCATTGCGAGGAGGAAAAGCAATCACGGGGGGAGAGCCACAAAAGGGCTCTCCTCCCGGAATTCTTACAACAGCGGCTTATCAGAGCGCTTGGGCACGGAGATGCGGAGCACGATTTCCACAGGGCAAGGCTGGCAGCCTTGATTGATGCACACGTCGCCCTCAAGGGACAGGTACAGATAGGCGTCCGTGGGATCGAGGCCGTAGGCGGCGCAGACGAGTTCCTGCATCTGCGCGGAAGCGTCGATAAGCGCGGAAGTATAATCCTTGCGGGCACTCACGACATGCCAGGCATCGGCCGTTTCGATAACGGGCCAATCAAGCTTGCGGCCCTTCAGCACGCTCACGCGGACGGTGATGACCCCGCCGATTTCAAGCCCCGTGCCGCACAGTTCGCAGTCGCCCATGACGGCATGGATGTCGCCCATCTGGAGCAACGCGCCTTCAACCTGCACAGGCAGATACACCCGGCTGCCCGCAGTGAGCTTCTTGGAGTCCATGTTGCCGCCGTGCTTTCCGGCATAGCCGCAGGCGATGGGTTCTCCAGCCGGGGCAACGCCCATGACGCCGATCATCGGGTTGATCGGAATGCTCAGGCCGCCGAGTTCCGTCTTGCCGTCCTTCACGGGAAGGATGCGGGTACGGTCCACGCACCGGTCATACAGCGGACCGATGTTCGGGATGGTGGTGACGGCGCCCTTATCCGCCACTTCAACGGACAGCACATCCACGACGAGCACGTCGCCGGGCATGGCCCCTTCCACATAGAGCGGCCCCGTCGCCGGGTTGGTACGCGAAAAGTTGAACGATTCACCGACAATGTCTTCTTCCGTGCAAACCTGGCCGGAATAGCAATCCAGTGTGCGGAACGAGAATTCATCCCCGTCTTTGGCGCGTGCAATGGGTTCATTCGCCTTGTCAAAGGCATACACGTATTGAGTGAGTTCCGTCATGATACCCTCCTTGGTAGGCACCTGCTCGAGGCAATCGATCAGGTTTTGAATCTTCGCTCACAACGATATGAGGAGCATCTTAGACCTTTTAAATCCGTTTGTCATTGTATAAATAACAATTAAATTTAATATGTTACATCAGAATAACATTCTTGGTTTTGCCTTGTCTGACCATATGATACGAAACGGCAACAAGTTGATGATGAAAGCCCGCGCGACTTTCATGGGCTTATATGCTACACGGTGACGCGCCGCACAAGACGGCTCCTTCCGGCACGCGGCCGCGTACCGGGCGACAATGCAATCCCGGATCGGCCTCCCATGCAAAGCAAGATCGGCTGTTATATCATCGCCGTCGCCGTCATCACGGTATGGAGTACGACGTTCGTTTCCACCAAAATCCTCCTGCGCAGCCTTAGCCCGGAGGAAATCATGTTTTACCGGCATGTGCTCGCCTACCTCGTCCTCCTCGCCGCGTATCCGCACCGTCATCCGTCCGGAGGATTTCGTGAGGAACTGCTGTTCGCGGGAGCGGGGATCTTTGGCAGTACCCTTTATTTCCTGACGGAAAACTATGCCCTCAAATACAGCATGGCTTCCAACGTTGGGCTGCTCCTCGCGACGACGCCCATGCTGACTGCCATAGTGGCCCGTTTTCTGACGACAGGAGAGCCGTTCAACAGGCAACTCGCCGCAGGCTTCTGTATTGCGTTTTTGGGAGTTTTCCTCGTCATCTTCAACGGGCACTTCATCCTAAAGCTTCATCCGATAGGCGATTTCCTTGCCATTGCAGCGGCGCTCTCCTGGGCATTCTACTCCACCCTCGTCAAAAAAATCGGCAATCGCTACAACGGGATCTACATCACCCGTAAAATCTTCTTTTACGCTATCGTCACCATGCTCCCGGTTCTCGCGTTCGGCGATTTCCGTTACGACTTTTCACGCCTCTGTCAGCCAAGTACCTATCTCAACCTGATCTTCCTCGGCGTCATTGCATCTTCGCTCTGCTTTTTGATTTGGAGCAAAATCATTTGGAAAATCGGCCCGGTCGCGGTCAATAATTTCATTTACCTCATGCCTCTCATTACGATGCTCGCTTCATGGCTGCTCCTCGACGAACACCTCACGCCCATCGCCATCGCAGGCGGCCTCGTCATCCTGGCCGGGGTTTACGTATCCACGAAAGCCGCCCATAGGAAAAAATAAAACTCTCATCCCTCAAATACAAAAAGACCGTCTGCCATAAAGGAGACGGCCTTTTACTTCATTGGATTCAGGTACTATTCCGCTTTTTTCTTTTCGCGGGCCTGCTGAGCCTTCAGGACATTCGCCTGAAGCTTGTTAAGCAGCTTGCTGCTGATCAATTTCTGTTCCGGACCATAGCCGCACAATTTCTTATATTCTTCCACAGTCAGATCGTGGCTCTGAATATGCTTGGTGGTCAAATTTTGAAAGGTCTTACCGCAAATGCAGCAAGCGATTTCCTGTTCGGAGATAGCTTCTTCCGGTTTCACCACCAGATTGCGGCGAGTGTATTTTTTCTTGGGAGCGCTCGGCTCGGAAACGGTTTCTTCTTTCTGAGCGTCTTCAGCACAACACAACGATTCGGAGAGCGCCTCCGAATCCATGCCCGCGAGCTTGTTATTAGCCTGAATGAGGCCCGCCTTCATGACCGTAAACTGTTCAATAAGAAACTGAGCCGGCTGTTCGGGGTATCTATCCATAACGAGCTTAAGAAGTTCGGCATCGCTGATCATCATATCAACTCCTGTAAAACGTAATCACAATGTGCGGGTCATACCTAAGCCATTTTTGTATCTCTGTATATACCCTCTCTCAGGGGAATACATTTTTTCCATGAACAAAATCTGCTTGAACATACAGAGATGCTATCTCCATCTTTCAGAAAATTACCCAATATACAAGGCAATTCCTTTGAGAATGCTTTTAGAATTTTACCTGATTTTCGCGTATAAGAAAAATAAATATTCATCCAGGGCACTTAGTGGGAATATTTTATAATAAAAGACACTGTGTTATACTCAAAATAATCTGATCTAAAATATACTTAGCAAAAATAATCCAGCTCACACATAGCCATAACAGCTTATACCTGGTTCCCTTCTAATACAGAAAGGGTGAGGGTACGTTTCCCTTTACCTCGTCAACAACTCTTTCATTATTCGAATAAATTTTAAAAAATCAGACTATGGGCTTTACAAATAGAGCGCATATTAAAAAATTGATATTTCGTACTCTTTCAAAATACCTCGTATACCGAATATCAATGAACATTTTCAGTGAAGAACCTTTTCTATCTCCGACTCGCCTCTATGGGCAGTATCCCCCATCGCAATC
>CABSKZ010000371.1 GCA_902478395.1 uncultured Eubacteriales bacterium
AACCGTTCGCACCAATCTCTGGTATTTCTATGTCTGCGCTCGTGCTTTCTGGTATTTGAATTCCTTCCGCGTCCAGCTTTACACTTTGTTCGTCGCTGAGGGCAAGATACAGGCCGATTTCAGAAATACTTGCTTCTCTTCCTGTGAACCGGATCCGAATGTATTTCACCTCGCGCGCCGCAAATGTAAAGGAGGTGCCGAATCCAAGGGAAGTAAAGTCCCTTCCGTTCGTAGAGCTTAGAAGCTCTGCCTCTTTACTGCCCTTTAGTGTTACATAATTCAGCTTTACCAAATCTGGAAAGGCCACATCGAACGTTTTTTGGGAATCGGTCGTTTCCATTTTCCATGCGGTCGCTTCATCGTAATCGACCGCACGTTCCGCCCATCCATCCACGGTCGCAGAAGATGCAGTCAGCGTCCCCCGAAGAGCCAGATTGTCATCCGGAACCCGCAGCGTAAAGCTGACCGGTGCGCTCTCTTTGTCACCGCTGACCGCCTTTGCCGTTAATGTTACTTCCGTGATTTGTCCGCCGTTATAAGCTGGCAATGTTACCACGCCGGTGTCCGGATTGATAACAGCCGGGTTACTTGAGGTCCACACAATGGACGAACCCCAGCTACCTTCCTTTTGCAGCTGTAAATCGTCGACGCAAAGCGCTTTATTGGGAATGGTGACTTCCTGAATATCCTTATCGACCGCCTCCTGATTGTCCAAGTGCCGCAGAACAGTCGCGTCAATTTTTTTCGCTACCCAGTTGTTTTCATAACGGATAACCGCATACAAGGAAACTTCCTCATCTTTTCCCGTTTCAGGCGGCCGCGTTACCGTGCCGTCTGCTGAGATGACATCTGGGTTTGAAGACAGCCATTCTATTTCTACTTCACCGTAAGGTGTTTTTTCCGGCAGCACCAGGTCGTTTTGCACCGCGCTCAAATCTCCAAGGTTCACCGTTTCCAGGAAAAAATTTGCCCGCCGTGCCGATGCCACATCCGTACGGATGGTATAATTGTCTATCAGAAAATCCCCGGCGTTTTGTTTCAGGATTCCGAACACACCGTTTCCTATGCTGGTGTTTCTCGCCTGAATGTTCTCAACTACTGGTGTGTCGTCTAAATAGGCACTAAATAAAAGTGTTTCTTGGTTAAATACCAGCTTCATTTTATGCCAGCCCGGGGAATAATTGGCCGTATATTCCTTTGCCACACTCCCCTGCACGCTCACCTTGTCAATTCCCTGGGTGCATCGGATAGTTGCCGTACTCCCGTTCCCCAGCGCGCCCGGCGACGGCCAGGAATTGGCAACGCCTGTTTTCACATTAAAGTCATATTCAAGCACAACCCAATCGTACTCCGATAAATCGCAAAAAGCATCTGCTTCGTATGTTTTGTCGTTCAGCGCCTTATAATGCGCCACGCGAAGCGCGTTGCTTTTCGTGTCCTCATCATAAACCACGCCGACGAAGCCGTTTTCGTCATTGACCGCGCCAGCCCAATATGCCCTCTCGGTATCAGCAGGCAGTCCGCCGGGCGCTGTGCTTTCAAAGTCTTCGTTAACAAAATTTTCCCACCGCTCATTTCTTTCCGGAACGGTTACATTGAACGAGCGGGCTTCCCCTGTGAAGGTCTCATCTAAAACTGGGGTCAGCGTGACGGTTGCCGCTTCGCTTCCCGCAAGAGGATATGCAGTGTTGCCAACCACCAGTAGGCGCTCCATATTACTGCTTATCCATCGTTCTACACGGAAGCCAGTCAGGGTGGTTTCCGGCAATTGGATTTTATCTGCCACTATGCCAGTGGAATTTCCCGTAATGAGGTCCAAATTCAGGCCGCCCTCCCAGATGGGCGCAACATGGGCGTCGAACGCTTTACATGCCCAAGTTCCTTCATTATTTACCAGCGCATACAGGGTTACATCGGCCGCTGACGTCGTCTGGCTGACCTTCCCATCGTTTCCGATGACCTCGGGGTTGGAGGAATACCAAGTCACCGGCAGTCCGCCCGCCGCCGATTCGTTCGGCAGGACGAGGTCGCCGCTGATATTGTCCAGGCCATTGATTTGGATACTTTCCAGTGCCTTGCCTAAACCGATACGTGGATCCTGCTCCACCCGGATAACAAGATTGTCGATTTCTATGTTGATTTCTGTGCCACGCAGGGTTCCAAATGGAATCGTGCTGAATTTTGCTCCCGCAATCCACAGCTTGTTGTTTTTCAGCGTTTTCATTTCGCCGCCGTTAACAGAAACCTCTATCGTTCCGACAGCAGCGTCGGGCTGGTGCAGGATGGTTTTGATGTGATTTTTCTTTTCCGCTAACGTGAAGGAGGTGGAAGTATCGCTTGCACTCTTTTCTCCCTGAACCTGCAGAACTGCCTGACCAGCGGCGTTCAAACTGTACCAGGTGCGGATAATTGTATCTTTATTAAAGCTATTTCCCGCCGCATACCATGTGCTGCTAGCCCCCTGGTAAATCGCTGCGTCATATTCTATTTCCACTGTATTGTAGGAGCTGGTGTTTACCGTCAAATAGGAGAACAAATTGTCTCCCGTGCTGGTTCCGAGGCCAACATTGTTGATTGCCATAACCTTATTTCCCGTTGAATCCTCAGCTACGCCAATCGCTTTATTATGCAGCTCCGTTGCGCCGCCGCGCGCCCATGTTCCGTTTTGCTCGACCGGCAGTTCCCCGATGGGCGTACTTTCAAAATTCTGCTCCACCAACGGAAGCATTGCTACCTGAACTTTTGGAACAACGACATCTACAGAAGCTGTTTCCGCCCCTTGTGCCGTCTCATAATTTGCTGAGAGACTGACAGTTTCATCCTCATCCCCTGCAAGCGGAAACGCTTCGCGGCCGCTGACAAACAACCGTTCCAGACTTTCGCTGCCCCAACTGATTATTTTTGCTCCCGAAAGTGTTTCGTCCGGAAGCATTATTTTATCTGTAATAATGCCTTGCGCATTTCCCGTCACATATTCCGGTGTCAGTTCCTCCGCGGCGAAGACAGCGAACGGAAGCAGGCTCAGGAGCATAAACAGAAGTATCCCTGCAGACAGATATTGAGATTGTTTCTTCATCATTGTAACACCCTTCCCGGTATCTCAGATATGTTTTCTGGTTCTATCATGGTTCTTTAACTCTGATACTCCGCAATGCGGAAAAGAATGACAACGGCCTGGGCGCGGCTGGCGGTATCGAACGGACGGAAGGTGTTATCCTCGAACCCGCTGACCGCGTTCAGCCGCAGCATTGTGCCTACCGCTTCCGCC
>CABSKZ010000372.1 GCA_902478395.1 uncultured Eubacteriales bacterium
ATATGGAACGGCGGAAATATCTGGCGGAGTATGACAAATATATTGAGGAAACCATTCAATACGACAAGGAACACGAAATTATCATCAGCATTATGAAGGACGTGACGGACGAGCAGAGAGAGGCTCTGCATGCCAAGGAAGTGCAGCAAAAGACGATCGATATCACGGATAAGGTCATTGAAAAGCAGATGCGCGTCGTGCAGGAGATTGCGTCCCTGCTGGGTGAAACGACTGCGGAAACAAAAATTGCGCTGACCAATTTAAAAGACGTTATTTCTGTGGAGGATAAACCACATGAATAATCTGTTTGTAGAAAGCGGCTACATTAGCCTGAACAAATTTGGGGAACAGCTCTGCGGCGATAAGGTAGAGACAATCAGCCATGACGGAGATTTTACCATTGTGCTTGCGGATGGGCTTGGAAGCGGCGTAAAAGCAAATATTCTATCTACGCTGACGTCCAAAATTATCGGAACCATGATGGCCAACGGAATGCCGATTGAAGAATGCGTCGCGACTATCGCTGAAACGCTTCCGGTCTGCAAGGTTCGTCAGGTCGCCTATTCCACTTTTACGATTTTGCAGGTCAGGGGCGATAGGGATGTGTACCTCGTGCAGTTTGACAATCCGGATGTGATTCTGCTGCGGGACGGCAAATCGGTTCCCTATGATACGGAGAAAAAAATTATCTGCGGTAAAACCATCTGCGAATCCCGTATCAAGGGGCAGATGGGGGATATGTTCATCTTAATGAGCGACGGGGTCATTCACGCGGGAATCGAACGGACGCTCAATTACGGCTGGCAGCTGCCACAGATAACGGAATTCGCACAGGACAATTACAAGCCGGATATGTCTGCCCAGACAATGGCGAGCACCATCGGGGAGGCGTGCCGCGGGTTATATATGGAAAAACCAGGTGACGATACCACGGTAGCGGTGCTGCGCATCCGTGCGCGGCAGGTGGTAAACCTCATTATCGGCCCGCCGGTCAATCCGGAGGATGATGAGAAGGTCATGCAGCTCTATTTTTCGAAAGAAGGCAAACGCGTGGTCTGCGGTGGGACGACGTCCAACATCATCAGCCGGTATCTGGATAAACCAATTAAAACGGAAATCAACTATGAGGACCCGTCTATCCCACCAATCGCGCATATAGAAGGCATCGACTTGGTGACAGAGGGTGTTCTGACGCTGGGGAAAGTTCTGGAAATTGCGGAAGGATTCACAAATAATTCTGATTTCGATACCAAGTTCCGCGAGAAAGAGGACGGCGCATCGCTGGTGGCAAGAATGCTGTTTGAGGAAGCGACGGATATCAACTTTTTTGTGGGCCGTGCAAAAAATGCGGCACACCAGAACCCAAACATGCCGCTGTCATTTAGCTTGAAATTGAAGCTGATAGAGGAGCTTTCAAAATGTTTGGAAAACATGGGGAAACACGTAAAAGTAATGTATTTTTAAAGAGAGGGAACGCATGAGAATTTTTGATACGGACGTACAGCTGTTAAAATATAAGGTGCTCAAACAGGTTGCAAAATACGCATTTGAAGATAAGTTGGAACGCTGCCATTATGAGATACCGCAGATGATAGTAAAAGGCCCGGAGGCAACGATGCGGTGCTGTATCTATAAGGAACGCGCCATCGTGAACGAGCGCATTCAGCTTGCGCTGGGCGGCAACAAAAACAATCCAAACGTAATTGAGACGCTGTCCATCGCCTGCGACGAATGTCCGGTCCAAAGCTATTCCGTTGGAGACTCGTGCCGTGGCTGCATTGCGCACCGCTGCGAGAACGCCTGTCCGGTCGGTGCGATTTCGATAGTCAATCAGAAGGCACAGATTGATTTTGATAAATGTATTGAGTGCGGAAAATGTGCCTCTGTCTGCCCGTTTTCCGCCATCAACCACGCGGTGCGCCCGTGTGAAAACGCCTGTAAAATTAAGGCGATTAAAATGGATGAAAACAAAAAGGCGAAAATCGACAACGAGAAATGTATTTCCTGCGGTGCGTGCGTTTACCAATGCCCGTTTGGCGCGATTGTGGATAAGTCCTTTATTGTAGACGCAATAAAGCTTTTGAAAGGCTCGGAGAATAACACAAATTATAAAATATATGCAGTGGTTGCGCCGTCCATTTCCAGCCAGTTCAGCTATGCGAAAATCGGGCAGGTGGTTACCGGCATCAAAAAGCTGGGGTTCTACAGCGTTGTTGAAGCTGCGCTCGGTGCGGATATGGTAGCATATAAAGAGGCGGAGGAGCTTGCGGAAAAGAGAAAGCTCACCAGCTCGTGCTGCCCGGCGTTTGTAGCTTATATCAAGAAAAGCTTTCCCCAGCTGGAGGAACTCATTTCCCATAACCTGTCTCCCATGATGGAGATTGCGCGTTTTATCAAAAAAGCGCATCCAGACAGCAAAGTTGTATTCATCGGCCCCTGCACAGCCAAAAAAATGGAGTTTCAGGAGGAACGGTACCACGGGCTGGTGGACTGCGTGCTTACGTTCGAGGAATTACAGGCCATGCTGGACAGCCGGGAAATCGAGCTGGAGGAGCTGGAGGAGGATATTCTCGACAACGCTTCTTATTTCGGAAGAATTTTTGCGCGGAGCGGTGGACTGTCGGACGCGGTTGCTGAAGCGCTGAAAGAGCACGGCATCACAGAGGAACAGTTCAAGTTGGACGCGGTTGCATGCGATGGCATTGAACAGTGCCGGATTGCTTTGCTGAAAGAGAGCAAGGGCGTGCTGAAGGAAAATTTCATAGAGGGAATGGCGTGCGTCGGCGGATGTATCGGCGGGGCGGCGTGCCTTACGCACGAGCCGAAGGATAAGCGGGAAGTAGATAAATATGGGGAGCTTGCCCGTGAGAAAAAAATTAAAGATACCATTGGGCTGTTTGAACTGGTAAAAGAATCTGAATAATGAATAGGTGTCATATACAACGCAGAACATAAAAATTCATTAGCGGGCCATTTTGTAAACGTGCGAAGGAAAAAATGGCGTAAAATGCTTTGGGTTTTGAATCTCATCTTCCGGAGCAGCTTTGTACGCCTTCGGGTTTGGTTTATTCAATCTACGCTATTTTGTGTCCGCATAAAAATTGAGGCTGTCGCTTGGCGACAGCCCTCAGCCTGTTGAAAAACCATAAATTATACAAAATAGGGGAGTTGTCAGAGGGGCGGTCCCCTCTGACTTAGAATTGCGGATTTTCCGGACATGTGCCGGGAAATCCGCTCCTTGCAAGGGCTGGACGCGTTAGCGTTCG
>CABSKZ010000373.1 GCA_902478395.1 uncultured Eubacteriales bacterium
TTGTGAAATCTTCGATAGTTTTATCCGCATCGCCGTGTTCAATCCCATCTTTCACACAATGCTTAATATGCCCTTCCAAAACTACCTGACCACACTTATGCAAAGCGGATTTTGCCGCATTAAGCTGCGATAAAATATCTTCGCAGGGCACATCTTCATCAACCATTCTGTCGATTGCCTGCACTTGTCCAATTATTTTTTTGAGCCTGCGGTGCAGGTTGTCTGAATCCATACATTGTTTCATTTCTTTATCCTCCATACCATTAGGGGTATGTGTATATTATACCGGGTTTTATAAAAATGTCAATGGAATTAAAACCTATTTTTTGTATATAATGTTTATCAATTAAGAAAAATAATCTCCTGTTTAACAAATATTAAAATTATATGTCATATACTGCCTTATTCTATAGATTCTAATACAGCCGTTATATCAGCATTGATGCAGATTGACTGCGATGCAATCTCTTCAGGAACTATCGCATCGCCATAGTTAATACAGGCATAGACAGCATTGGGGTTTTTCGCTGTCATATGCCAAAACGGATATTTAATAATGACAGGTGTGTTATGTTTATTGCTCACCATTTTACTATTTTATAACAGTGTAATTGGTGTTTCTTGCTTTTCCATTCTGCTTTAGCAAGTTACTTTTTACCATTTTCCTAAGAACTCTGGAAGCGGTAGATGTACTTACTTCAAGCAATTTGATTACATCATTTCTTGTAATAGCGCCATGAGACATGGCATATTCCAATACTCTTTCCTCATTGCTCCGGCTTTTCTCAACCTGAACAGCAGAACTTATAACGGATCCTGCTTTTGGCGCAGAAATCTTTCCCGTTTCGTATTTTGCGTTAATATTAGGCAATATGATCTTAAAGGCATTCTTAGTCGTTTCAATCGAAGGCTTTTCCTCCGTGCTTTCGTATGCCCTCATAATCTTTCCCATTCCAGTGCCGTAAGCCTCAATCAGATGCAGCCGGTAGAACACATTCGCAAGGTTCTGATTTCTGCATACGGAAATGCCCACCATAATATCCTCCAGGTCAATTCCCGGCATCAATCCGCCAATCGATACAAATTCAATCCGGTCCGCATAAATGCTGATAAGCGCACTGGCACTAAAGGAATAATCGCGGTGAACCAGCAGATTTAGCAATGCCTCCCTGACGGCGATTTCAGGGTAGTCTTTGACATCAATTCTATACAGCTTTTCTATAGTTGCACGGGTTTGATTGCGGAAGTCGATAAAATCATAAACTTCATTCATCTGCTGCATCAGCGACCCGGTAAATTCCCGGCGATCCTTAAAAATTGTCTGATCCGTTCCCTGAAAAACAGCAACTTTAATCGTATGGACACATTGATCGGACAGAAGCAGACCTAAGTTGGTATAAAGGTTATCCTGGTCGATCAGCTTCAAAGTTCGCATTTGCTGTGATCCAAACTCCACTTTCCGAAGAGCAAATTCTTTTTTTGCGGCTTCAAAAGTAAGTTCCTGATCTAAGCAGCGCATAGCCTCAAAGCTGTCTCCATCCGTTTCTTTAATCATGCGGCGGATTGCCGTGTCAGTAGCAGGAACAGAAGAATATCCCTGTCTGACATATACGCCTTCTGGACGCATACCCTTTTTAGCAAGATAATAGGGGCGATCCGTTCCGCGCTGAATCTCCACCGCAACAATTTCTTTTCCATCTTCCTTTATTGTTTTATAATGCAGGAACATCGTCACATCGGGCTTAATTGCATCCCTTACCATATTACTGATCTGCAAAGAAACACCGTCAGGATCATCAAGTCCGACGACTGTACCGTCATCCCGGACGCCAATATACAGTTTGCCGCCGTCACAGTTAGCAAAAGCAATGATTTCCTTTTTTATATCGTCTACAATGACTTCTTTAAGTTCTACTGTTTCACTTTCCTGAAAAAGCATAGCGCCATCTCCTTTACCTGTTCATCGGGTATATTATATCAAATCGTGTCAATCGGGTCAATGTGTCTGACCCGATTGACCCAATATCTTCATTATGCCCGCAAATACAGGAGTTTATTTCGGCTACAAATAACGCTATTTTTTTAATTACGGAATCAAATCGTATCAATACTACCCATTATTCTAACCAAAAGTTTGACACGGTTGACCCGATAAATAATACCATAAAATACATTCAAAGATAGATACTGCAAATGGGCTGTCCCGAATTTTATTCATTATTCGGGACAAATTCGGTTGTTTTTTATCAAATCGAATGAAGTAATTGAAGCTAATGTCTTATAATTGTTTGAGTACCTCCCCAATATCTGCATTGATGCAGATTGACTGCGATGCAATCTCTTCAGGAACTATCGCATCGCCATAGTTAATACAGGCATAGACAGCATTGGGGTTTTTCGCTGTCATATGCCAAAACGGATATTTAATAATGACAGGTGTGTTATAGCCAACACCAAGTTCTAAAAATAGAATTCGCTGACTGTCTCTTGTTCGCAAAAAGTTTTCATAGCGCTCTGCCGCCCTATGCCACCCTTCGTCCTCGACAAATCTATCATCGGAACGAAGGTTCATCGTCAGCGGCTTCCCGCAATGAGGGCAGGTCGGCAAGAGTTCTGACGGAATACGCATATCTTTTTGCTCTTCTACCATACGCCGCACCATTTCTTCATTTTCAAAGGTCTCATTGCAGCACGGCTCTGAGCATTGAAACAATCCGTAATCTCCCTGTGTATAAAACAGTCTCTTCTTATCAAAACCTGCTTTTTGAAAGCAGTGATCTACATTTGTCGTAATCACAAAATAATCTTTATCTTTTACGATTTTCAACAAATCAGTATAAGTGGATTTTGGCGGGTCAGCATAGCGGTTATAATATATATACCTGCTCCAATCACAATAGCGTCGGCGGTTTTTACTTCATTTTTAAGTCTGTCAATCTGCTTGGAGTATTTCTCGATATATGTTATAGTCGAGTTCTTTAAACACATTAAAAATCACCTCCATTGTGCTGCTCGTCTGCGCCTTATATTCCCTTACGGTCTTAACAGCAATTTCTGCCGCCTTATCATTTGGAAAGCGGAATTCTCCTGTCGAAATACAGCAGAAGGCAATACTTTTCAAATTATTTTCGTCTGCCAGTTCTAAGCATGAACGGTAACATGAAGCAAGCAAATCACAGTCCTGCCGCGTCAGACGCTCCCGGATAATAGGTCCTACCGTATGCAGCACATACCGACAGGGCAGATTAAAAGCAGGCGT
>CABSKZ010000374.1 GCA_902478395.1 uncultured Eubacteriales bacterium
GCAAAAATGCTTGCTCGCAAGGGCATTTTTGTGAAGCCGTCAATATTACAGTTCGCGCGCCAGCGCGATAGGCCAGCGCACAAAGACTTGCAAAGCAAGGCTTGCTGTGGATATTATACCACAAGGGCATATATTCTCACTAAGCTCATCCTTCGCTTCACTCGGATTCACTAAGTGTTCATATTATACCACAACAAAACGCAACAGACAAGGCGCTTGCTGGCCTAAACATTGCCTGCGGAGGGAAAATCCCCGCTCGCCTCCCTATACAGCCTGTCCGCCGATTTTTCGGCCTGCTTCATCTGGCCGGACACGATGGCAATTGTGCTGTCTACCAACGTGCGGTACCATTCCAGCCTCCGGTATGCGCCCAGGGCCGCGTTCAGTTCCTCCGGCGTTCCCGGCTGCTCCTGCGATTCCCCGAACAGCGTTTCTCTTAAAATCAACAAAAGATGCAGAGCGTTTTCCAGCGCTATGGATGCCTGTTCATTTGCCTCCGCCAATTCAAACATAAGTAAACCCCTCCTCCGTCTTTTCCTTTGCTGCCAGATATTGAGTTCCGCTGTTCCCCCGCGCGTCTGCGCCAACGGAATGTAAGGTTCAAAGAAACGTTCGTCCCGTTTTTGGGACACTTCTATTATAACACCTTCTCTTCATTTGTCAATCCCATTTTCGGAACAAATTTTATTTTTTCGTTGCATTTTTGGGACAAATGTGCTATGCTTAGACTGCAGTGTCTTCGGTTGTTCGCAAAGCGCTGTTTTTCGTGTGCGGCGAATACCGGGGCGTGAGAAATACCAGAAATGGGAGGTAGTGCAATTTGGAAACACAATCTGAAAGGCTTTTGCGGGCCATCCGTGAAAACGGCCTGTCCTACGGGGATTTGGCGCGGCAAACCGGCATTCCGAAATCTGCCCTGCAGCGGTATGCCACTGGGGAAACGGAAAAAATTCCGGTCACTCGGATACGCCTGCTCGCCAGCGCTCTCCACGTTTCATCGGACTATCTGCTGGGCTGGGACAGCGAACTGCCGCAAAACGCTGTGCCGCTCGACGACGAGGATTATGCCCCCGTCCCTGTGGTCGGCCGCGTCGCGGCAGGCATCTCCTGCTTTGCGGAGGACAATATCGACGGCTATGAACGCGTCTATCTCCCCTCCATGCAGAGGGACAAAAAATACATGTACCTGAAGGTCGTCGGGGACAGCATGTACCCCATCTTCATTGAGGGAGACCTTGTTCTGGTACAGTGCCAGACGTCGGTCGACAGCGGCAGTTATGCGGTTGTGCTGGTGGACGATGCGGACGGCGTGGTAAAAAAAGTGGTTTATGGGCCGGACTGGATTGAACTTCACTCCGTGAACCCCATGTATCCTGTGCGGCGGTTTGAAGGTGAGGATGTCCTGCGGATTACCGTGAAAGGCCTTGTAAAAGAAATTAAACGGAAATTTTAAGCGTGCGAAAATAAATTTTTAGATTGGGCATGAATAAATCGGCTCCTGCCGCTCAAACTAAGAAAAAGGAGTTGATTGGTATGCCTGAAAAGAAATTTTTTCCTGACGGGAACATAAAATCTGTAAAAAAACAGAACGAGGACATTGAATTTGATAAATTTGAAGGCAGCACGGCTTCCTCAACGGATTGCACCGGCCTGATTCCCACTCCGCCGATGACGGAGTCGGAGCTGGAATCCTACAAGGAGCTGTACGATTTTGAGCCGCCGGATTTGTCCAAACGGGACGGCGCGCACGGCCTGAAGGAGCCGCACAGCGGGAAATAGGCGGTGCAGACCACGAAAAAGCGGTGTTGGACTCAGTTATTTACAGTCCAGCACCGCAGCTTTTCTGCTAAACGCCCAATGACGATTATCCCGTTATTTCTTCTGAAATCCGCCTCCGCCGCGCGCGAATTTTCAAGCGCACGGCAGGCGAAACCGGCAGAATAAACCCAGCCGCCCCCAATTCATGCCACAGGCTGAAAGGGAGGGCGTTTTTTGGGACGTTTCTCCCGGCCATTTTTGTTTATTGCCAATCCCGCTTGGCGTTTCTCTGCGCTTTTGCGCGCTCCGTTTTCTTCGCTCAGATTCTATTCCGTTTTTGCCGCCTGTTTTATCAGTTGGTTGCAGTACACACTGGCTCCGGCTGTCAGGATTCCCTGTGTGACGGCCGTGAAAAAAGCCAGCAGCACATCCTGCCACGTTGCTATCTGCGAGGTGGCAGCTATCCAGATTGCGCAGAGCAAAATCCCAAGGCCGCCCAGAATCAGCGGTATGAATTTATCTCTCACAACCGATTTTTTCAGCCATGCCCCCACCAAATACAGCACCGGCACCAGAACGAGCAGCTCCGGCTTGATGAACTCCTTTAAGAAATCTGCCATCATTCCATTTCCCCTTTCATTTCGTCAATCCGTTTGTGCGCCTGTTTCGTGCTCTCCTCCACGCGGGTAACGCGTTCAGAAAGCGCGTTGATGCTCTTGTTTGTGTCCTTCTGTTCGAGCAGCACATCATCAATCCTGCGTTTGATGTATTCCGTATCTGCTTTTAATGTACCACTTTCGCGGCCATTTGTCAAACTCTCTTTTTGCAGTCCCTTTTTGTACCCGACCACGGCAAAGAAAATGCCGGAAAGTGTTCCGGCAATGCCGATAGCTGCAATGAAATCAATCGTCATCCCTTCCACACCCCCACATTATTGATTCTCCTGTTTTCTGCCGTTCCTTCCAACTCTTTCCCATTCTTCAAAATAAAACTTCCGCCGCCGTCGAGTTTCACCGCGTCGTAAATGCCGAGGGCAACCAGCGCCCAGCACATTTCATCAAAGCCGCATTTCATGGCGGCGTAGACAAGTTTTCCATGCCGGATGCCTAAAAACCCGTGCCATGTGTTGTAGAGTTCATCCCCAAAATAGCCCTCTGCCTTAATTTCTTCCAAACTGACATACTTCCCGCCGACGATAACCGGAATGCCGGAAACCGCTGTTTTCAGGCCGGAAACAGCGGTTAAATCGTCCGTCTTGGTCAGGCCGCATGTTCCTTCGTTCGTCGTGTAGATGGTGGTCAGCTTGTGCCCCGCGACGTTAATCCAGCCGGGGTTGTCCTTCGCTTGCGCAAGAATCTCGCCATTGTTCGCCAGATTCCCAACGGGTATCGTTTTCCCGCCCTTTTCCCCGGCAAAATAGCCGCAGTTGAAGTAGTTCGGCAGACTGATGTCCCGCTTGCCGCAGTCGCACGGCATAATCTCAAAGTCAATCG
>CABSKZ010000375.1 GCA_902478395.1 uncultured Eubacteriales bacterium
GGACAGAGACAGTCAGGCTCTCAAAATCCGTTGATGTACTTATTAACGAAAAGGCTTGTGCGGATTATCTTGCGGATGATATGAAGCCATCCTGCGGAGAGGTTCGCCTCATAGACAATAACAATGACGGCGAATATGATGTGATTAAAATCGTAAGCTATGAAAATTACGTAATTTCGAAGATCGACACGAATAGCGGCACAATCTATGCGAAGAACCGGACAGATACACTCGTTTTGGATGAGGACGATAAAAATTTAATAGTTTATGTAGACGACGGAAGCGAAGACTTTGCCATTTCCCGCCTTGCGGCAGATATGGTCATCAGCGTCGCGATGAGTACGGATACCGGCGGAAAGAAGTTCGCAAAAATTTTAACCTCCGATGAAACGGCTGAAGGAGAAATCAGCGAGCTGGACAGCGGATTTGAAAACATAAACCTTGGCGGAGAAATCTATCCTGTTGAGGATAGCTACAGGAAGCAATTAGCGGACGAAAATGGGAGCGGGCTCAGCGCGGGCAGATATGCGGTTTTCAGTTTAAATGCGTTCGGAAAAATCGTATATGCCGATACGAACGCTTCCTCCAGAAAAAAATACGCGTTTTTAATTGATATTCAGCCTCAGAAGAGCTTAACCGAACAGATGAAGGTGAAGCTTTTGATGGCCGACGGCAATTTTAAGGTATTTACATGCGGCGAAAAAATTATATTAAATACAACGCAAATAGACAGCGAACGTCTGGCGGACGCAATTACCTATCAATTTGCATCGACAAATACCTATACCCACCGTCAGCTTGTCTCCTACGAGACAAAGGGAGAAAATGAACTGAGGCGAATCTGCACCTATGACACTTTTTCTAAAAATATACAGAAAGAGATTTTTGTGCGGGGAGATTTGTTCGGGGCAAACAGCCGTCTGTCAAGCGCCGCGCCGGTGTTTGTGATACCGAATGACGAGAATATAAACACCGACCAGGTAGAAGATGCCTTTCTGGTTCTCAAAGCAAGCGCTTGCAAGGCTGATACCAAATATGATTTCGAATTTTTTGACTATGACGATATCAGATTCGCGGGTGCCGCGGTTCAATACATAACCTTCGGCAAAAAAAGCGATACATTACCGGAAAGAACCCCGCTTACACTTATCCAGAAAGTGGGCAAAGCGGTGGATGAAAATGGCGAAGAGGTTTGCAGAATCACCGGCTTGACGAATGGCGGCGTGGTTGAAAAGGTTTTGTATCCCGACAAGATTACCTACCGGAGTAGAGATGGGAGCGTCATTTCAGGCTATAATCCGCAGGCAGGCGACATTATTGCGTTTGGCGAAAATACAGCTGGTTATGTGAACTGTGTGCAGATTTTTTATCAGGAAAACGGGTTTAGAGACGCATTTTTCTATACAAGCCACTCCAGCGGCAGATTTGATGGTGAAATGAGCGTGTTTGGCGCGGAGATTCTTCAGTTCCAAAATGGAAAGGACGCCGTTTTCCAGGCGATACAGATGATTGCCTGTTCCACTGAAAGCGCGATGGTCTCTATTGCAGACAGAGGCCGTTACAGGAAGGCAAGCGTGTCGGAGATTTCCGTAGGCGATTTTGTTGTCGGCAGAATGCGCTATGGCTCGCTTTTGGATCTTATCATTATCAGAAAGTAAAAATAGGAAAGGAAGTGTAAGGATGTTCAAAAAATTATTGTGCCTGATTGTTGATGTGTTTCTAATGATTTCTTTTTCTGCCATCGTGTGCGCAGACGTGCCGGAGATGAGAATTTTTCCTGTGGAAGCATGTCATGTAGAGTCTCCGAGTCCTGACACAAACTATGCAAACCGGGCGACCATGCTCGTAAAAGAAGGAAGCAGAAGCGCTTTTTTGAAATTTGATTTGTCAGCACTGCAAACATGGCTGGCCCAAAACAAAGATTATGAGATCGATTCGGCTAAAATCGCGATGACCAGTGTAGGGGACTGGAAGGAAGGGGTCGTTACAACATACGATGTCATTCCTGCGCTGTTCCATGTGGACGATGCGTGGAATCAATCGGAGGTTACATATAACAGGCAGCCGGCAATCGGCGCACAGTTAACCGACGATTCGGTCACCTTACCCGCCGGTGTCAAAACATACTCTTTTGAAATGGATATTACCGCTGCCGTAAAAAATGAGCTGGAAACGGACACACTGCTCTCTATGAGCCTGCAGCATGTTCTCTTAGGCACCAACACATCGAGAAGCTACGCCAGTTTAGCATATGGAAAAGAGGAATACAGGCCGCAGATTATCGTTTCCTTTAAAGAGAAGGAATATGATAACGCTCTCGCTTCCGTGGCGTTCTACAACGGGTCCAGCGAAGAGATAAGCGCTATCTGTGCGGGTAACGTCACGGCTGTTGCCGGTATTGTTTCGTGGGACGGTTCCGCGATAGAGGCGACCTTGTTCGGCGCCCTGTACAAGAGGAACGCCGCCGGTGCGGAGCAGATGGTAGACCTGAAGGCCTCTATGCCGCTGCGTATTTCGGCTGCCGGTAGGCAGCAAGGGGTATGTGAGTTTACCGTACCCGATGACGGAGATTATTTTATCAGGCTCTGGGTTACGGATGGAATTGCAAGCCAGAAGGTATTTTCCTCTGAACTGCTCTTTGACGCTGACGGGGCGCGCCAGAGCTGGGGGCGGCAGATGTCAAAGTTCACTTTCTCAAACAAGAAAGCGGAGGTAAACAGACAGAGCGGTGTCATAACAATCAGCGCCGATACCGGCAATGTGGAAAAGAATTTTGGCATACTTGTTTTGGACAGCCAAACAGACGTAAATGACCTCACGCCTGAAAACATAGCGGAGCACGCTGTATATGCGGGCGTTGCGCAGGCGAAAAACGGCGCGGTGGAAAAGGCTTTTACAGCCGCGGACGATGTTTACTATCAAAGCTATGCGGCGTATATCGACAACATAGACGCGGAAGACGGATGCGCCAAGCTGGAGTTTGAGTATTATCTGGACGGCGTGGAAGAGGAAATTTTTGAACTGTTAAAGGATGCCGAAACAGTTGACGATTTTAAGGATTTGCTCCTGACATACCATAAGTTTTTTGGAATCATTCTGGATGAGAATGTTGATTTCAGTTTGGTCTATCCGGTAACTTCGGACAGCGCCGCGGAGTTTTCGCAGACGTACAATTCCATCATTGCGGCGCAGAGATTAAATGCTGTGACGGATGAAACACAGGCAAAAGAGGTGTTTGAATCGCTGCT
>CABSKZ010000376.1 GCA_902478395.1 uncultured Eubacteriales bacterium
AAAATCGACCCTGCTTTCGATGGTCAGCGGTGCTGCTCCAAAGATTGCAAATTACCACTTTACAACGCTGGAACCGAATCTTGGAGTCGTTGCCCTGGGGGAAGGGAATAGCTTCGTTATGGCCGATATTCCGGGAATTATTGAAGGTGCCAGCGAGGGCGTTGGGTTGGGACATGAGTTTTTGCGGCATATTGAGCGGACACGCCTGCTCCTGCACATCGTGGATGTTTCCGGAATTGAAGGACGGAATCCTATCGAAGACTATGATACAATTTGCAGGGAGATGGAACTGTATAACCCCGAATTGGCAAAGCGCCCGCAGATTGTGGTAGCGAACAAGACGGATATTATTACGGACCATGCAGTATATGAACAATTCTGTGCGGAAATAAAAGACAGGGGCTTGGAGCTGTTCGAAATTTCCGCTGCTACCAAAAAAGGAACGCGGGAGCTGATGCTGTACGTCAGCGGAAAGCTAAAGGAGCTTCCGGTTCCGGAGTTTGACGTGGAGGAGGATATTAACGCGGAACCGGCTGAGTCGGACGACACCTTTACCGTTAGAAATGAAAATGGCGTCTATGTTGTTGAAGGCGGACGGGTGGAACGGATTGTCAACAGTACCAATTTTGATGATTATGAATCCCTGCAGTTTTTCCAGAAATCTTTGCGGAATCTGGGCGTGATTGACGCACTGGAGGAAAAGGGCATACAGGAAGGTGATACAGTCAGACTGTATGAAATTGAGTTTGAATTTATGAGGTAGGCGGTGGAATAATAGATGGAACAAGTAGTCTGTAAAGCCAGGGGAAAAATTAATTTGTCGCTGGACGTGCTCGGAAAGCGGGCAGATGGGTACCATGAAGTGTCAATGGTGATGCATTCCGTAGAACTGCACGATATTGTAACGATAAAGAGGCTTGAAAACAGGGAATTTCTATTAACGACCAATTCCGGTGCGATTCCGCCTGGACGGGGAAACATTGCCTACCGCGCTGCAGAATTGATGTGCCATGCGTTTTCGATTGACAGTGGTTTTCATATTGATATTCAAAAGAATATCCCAGTAGCGGGAGGAATGGCGGGCGGTTCGGCAGATGCGGCCGCTGTGTTAAGAGGCATTAATCAGTTGTGCGCGTTAGATATCCCGCTCAAAACACTAATGGATTTGGGCCTCCGGCTGGGGGCGGACATTCCGTTTTGTATTCAGGAGCGGCCAGCGCTGGCAGAGGGGATTGGTGAAAAACTGACAAACATTACCGGCCTGCCGGAATGTGATATCGTCTTGGTCAATCCCGGGGTGGATATTTCCACAAAAGAAATATATGAAGCAGTGGACAGGGAAGAGAAGTTAGGGTCGGTAAATAATGAGGAATTAATAAAGTGCCTGAGAAAGCGCGATATTCATGGAGCCAGCCGCTGTATGAGAAATTTGATGCAGCAGGTGACGGTAAAGAAGTGTCCGGAGATAGTGTCCATTTTAGAAACGCTATATGATTTGGGCGCGGTTCATGCAATGATGAGCGGAAGCGGACCGACCTGTTTTGGCATCTTCGAAAGAGGAGCGGTGCCGGATGGAATCGAAAAAAACTTTCCTGGATGGTTCGTGCAATGTACAACGCCCTATTGCGGCTCGGAATGATTTGCTAGATAGACTTGTTTTTTATTTTTTTCTGTGATATCATGGATACTTAGCGAAGTTGCGCGGGATAAGGGTGGTTTAGCGAGATTAGATACCCTTGTGGTATCCAATATAAATTTATTTCATTTCAGAGGAGTGGTTATGTGAGAAGAAAACGGACAGGCCTGTTCGGTGTGGCACTTCTGGTGCTGACACTCGTATTTTCAGGTTGTGGAACACAGGAGGAGAAGGACCCGTTTGTCAAGCTGGAATTTGAAAATGGGGATACGATTGTTATGGAGCTGTACCCAGAGGTTGCTCCGATGACCGTGAAGCATTTCATGGAAAATGTCAAATCAAAATATTATAACGGCAAGGTATTTCACCGGGCGGTAGATGGGTTCATGATTCAGGGCGGCTCTTCCGACGGATTTGGAAGAGGGGGGACAGGCCGAACCGTACAGGGCGAATTCTCCGAAAATGGAGTACAGAATGACCTGAAACACACACGCGGAATCGTTTCGATGGCCCGTTCACAAGATATGAATTCGGCAAGCGGCCAGTTCTTCATTATGCTGGGAGACGCGCCTCATCTGGATGGGAAATATGCAGCATTCGGTAAGGTTGTGGAGGGAATGGATGTTGTCGACAAAATTGCAAAACAGCCGACGCGAGGTGTACAGAAGGACGAGCTGGTGGACAAGCCTGTCATTAAGTCCATTACGGTTTTGAAAAATTATACCCCTCCGGCAGACAGCCAGGCTTCGCCGGAAAATACAGCAGCTGCGACACCAGACGGAGGGCAGCCGGCGGCTTCAGCTAGCCCATCGACAACACCAGCGGCATAGGCGGACCAGTATGAAAAAGTGAATATAATATAAATTTTTGAAATAATACTTGAATATTTTGCATTTATGTTGTAGAATAGTTACTGACAAAAAGATAACAATAATTTTTAGGAGGTATGTTGATATGACAGCAAAGGTTGGTATTAATGGTTTTGGTCGTATCGGCCGTCTGGTTTTCAGAGCGGCAATGTACAATGGCAAAGTGGATGTAGTAGGCATCAATGACCCATTCATCGATTTGGACTATATGGTTTATATGCTGAAATATGATACCGTACATGGCCAGTTTAAAGGAACGATTGAAACAAAGGGAGACAAGCTGGTTGTTAACGGAAAAGAAATTGCGGTTTATGCCTGCATGAACCCGGAAGAAATTCCGTGGAAAGAGTGCGGCGCAGAATATGTTGTAGAATCCACCGGCGTGTTCACAACGACGGAAAAAGCTTCTGCCCATATCAAGGCTGGTGCTAAAAAAGTTGTTATTTCCGCGCCTTCTGCGGATGCACCGATGTTTGTAATGGGTGTTAATAATGATAAATATACCTCGGATATGACGGTTATTTCGAATGCTTCCTGCACGACGAACTGCCTAGCGCCTTTGGCTAAGGTTGTAAACGAAAAGTTTGGCATTGTCGAAGGTTTGATGACTACGGTTCATGCAACTACGGCTACACAGAAAACCGTTGACGGTCCTTCTAAAAAAGACTGGAGAGGCGGAAGAGGCGCGGCGTTCAACATTATTCCTTCATCCACTGGAGCCGCAAAAGCTGTTGGTAAGGT
>CABSKZ010000377.1 GCA_902478395.1 uncultured Eubacteriales bacterium
AACCCATAGGGATATTCAGACTACCGAGGTTTTCAAGCAGCACGTCCAGTGCGTCGTTCTGGTATTTTGAAAAGCCGTATTCCAGCCGCATTTGCTCGGCGGTTTTGGCTGTGATCGTGATGGTCAGCGCAATTCCCGTGTGGCTGTCATCCACATCGTCGTCCGGAACGTCAATGTCCTGCGTTTCCGTCGTGATCTCGCACATATCCCAGAAAACTTGACGCAACAGCTCCACACGTTCTTCATCGAGCGTGAAAACGTCCATGCCGTCCTCCGCGCCTGCCACTTTGGACGCAAATACGGCTACGACCTCGCGCCAGTCTGGAGCCTGCCCAACGATCTGTATAGACACATAATCGCCGTTCTGCAATTCTTCCAGCTCCGCGTTATACTCGCCTTGAATCTCCGCAATGGCAGTTGCGAGTGGAACGGTGTCGTCTGCCTGCTGCTCGTCGGCAAACAGAATCCCCAGCGGCGATGCCAGAAACGCGCCCGCAACAATGACGATGGAAAACACAATGAAAAGTGCCGTGCCGCCGCCCAGTGCGATAAGCGCGTCTATCAGCTCTTTCACCGCTTTTGCTGCCGCTTCGCCCAGCTTCTTTGCCGCTGCAACAGCTGCCCGTGCCGCACGCTTATTGCTCTTTTGGAGCATCTTCCGCTGTGCGTCCTGCGTTGCCGCTTTTCGCGCACGCTTTGTATCAATTCTTGATACAGACGTTTTTGGCGGCACCTTTGGCATGCCGGTCTGCTCTGCATCTCTTGTCCGAATAGAAACGCCGCGCCGGGATTTTTCTCTCGGTGCGGCGTTTGGTTTCGGTTTTTCACGGATGGCTGGCAGTTGCTCCGCTGGCGGAGTTTGTGCCGGTGTCGGTGGATGGGCTGTTTGCGGCGTAGGCGATGCGGGGTTGGCGCTGCCAACCGTGATCGGCTGGCGCTTCTGCGTGGTTGCAGGTGCGTCTGAAACAGGCGGCTGCGGCGGAATAGGGACAGGCGGTTCGGATGGATAGATAGATTTGATGGATGGATTTTGAGAGAGCTGCGCTTGCTTTTTCGCAAAGATTTGCCGGGCCTGCACCTGCGGTATGGACGGTATATCATGCGTCGGCGTATTCGCTGTGCGTTCTCGGATAGGACGTTCAATGCCGCGCATGGTAGATGGTTCAGCGGCACGCGGCGCCCATGTGCCAGTCTGCTTGATATGCCGAATGTTCGGCGCTTTCTCTAGCGATGGTTCAGGCGGCAAGTCACCGCGCAGTTCCGTAAGCGTTGACTTTTCACGGATGCGCGGCGGCTCATACTCGGGAAGATCTTCAGCAAGGCGAATTTCCGATTTTTCTGTGCGAAAATCATCCCACGCAGACGTTTTTTCTGCGTGGGATTTCTTTGCCTGCTGCACATATGAACGCCGTCCTTGCTCTTGTGCTGTTGGCGCGGAGGTATTATGCGGCTTTTGCGCGTCCGGGCGTGTGCGCACATCATCCGTGCGCAAGCGTGGCATTTTTTCGGTTGACGGTGTATCGGATACAGATGGACGCTCGGACACTGGCTCCCGAACAGGTGCTTTTGCGGTATCTTCTGCCGCTTGCTGAACAAAAGCACGCCGCCCCTGCTCCTGTGGTGCCGGGGTTGGCATGTGCTGCGGCACTTCTGGCTCGGAGCGTAAGCGTATATCGTCTGGGCGCAAACGGGGCGTTTCCGGTGCCTGTCGCGGTACATTTTCCAGTAGTGGCACGACTGGGGGCGGAGATTTTTGTGGCACTTTTGGCGTGATCGGCGGCGCTGTCGCCGCCTTTGCCGCTTGCTGAACGTAGGCATGCCGCCCTTGTTCCTGCGGTGTAGGTGCCGGTACGGTGTGCGGCGTGGTGTCCGGTCTGGATCGCACGTCTTCCGTGCGTTGCCGTGGTGAGACCGATGTTTGGCGTAGCGGCGCAGGCTGCTCCGTTTGCTCGCGCTCCGTGGATTCTGCATAGCGCGTCCGATGGGAAAAGCTGTGCGGGAGCTGGACAGTTTCATGGACGAGTTTACGGGCAGTCGTTTCTACCTGCTCGGTCGCGGTATGCTCTGCGCTGTCCGAGTGGTCGGGCTGCTTTGCACTGTCACTCAGTTCTTTCACAAACTTCTGAACCATCTGGCGCTGAATAGTGGATGTGACTTGATGTTTTGGTGGCTTGTCCTTTGGACGGTCATTTCGTTCCCGGATGTCTGGAATGGGGATCACCTCCGATTTGCGTCTCACGGTGAGACGCATTTTTATGCTATTGATGTTGCTTACTACCATGTTTGTGCTATTATTAAATAACCCAAACAAAAATAGGAGATTGTTATGAAAGACAAAAATAGAAAGCATATTGATGTGCGATTAGATGCGTTCTGGAAATGGGCCGTGTTATCCACAGTTCTTGCAATGCTTATTCATATCATTTTTTACTTTTCTGCACCAGCGCCATTCTTTGAAGCAAAATGGGGCGCGGGCGACCTTCTGTCGTACATCAGCACAATTATTTTGGCATGGGTTGCCTATAAGCAAAATGAGCGCTACAAAGAGGATTCGGAAAAATTTCAAGAAGCACAGGACAAAATAGCAAACGATACAAACGAAAAGTTTAAGCAAATACAGCAGGATATTGAAAAACAGGTAAAATTGATTAAAGAAATTGAGACAAAAAAGCTATTGCCGATTTTCTGCATTGGAGCTAAACTTGGAGATTCCGCAACTATTGGTCGTAACAATCACCATCTATACATTCGACTTGACGAACCAGCGAACGTAAACCCGGTCCCTTCTTCTACTGCACACCTGAAAAATTTAGGGTCCTACGGGATTCTAAATTTTTCATGTAGTGAAATTGAAATTGACGGGACATGGAAACCAGCAAAAACCTCGCCGGAGTATTTTACCTTAGATCCGGGTGAAGTATGTCTTGTTGACTTCCCACTAAATCTAACAACTAACGAAATATTACGGTTTAGATTTGAGGTAACAAATATACTAGGAGAACAATTTCACATTGAATATGAGCTGTCAAGAAAAGCTGGTCAAACACGCTTTGGAAAAATAGTAGAAATAACGCCATTTAAGAATTAGCATTTTACAAATACTCTCTACCATGATTTTTTAGGAATGCGTCTCACGGTGAGATTTATTTTTGTAATGCTTCTGCGATGCCAGCCATAATATACTCTGCACAGGGCAGCGCGACAGAATTTCCAATCGTGGCATAGCGGCTGGAGCTTCGGATTT
>CABSKZ010000378.1 GCA_902478395.1 uncultured Eubacteriales bacterium
GCCGGGTAAACCGGAAGAATATCCTTGAAAGGTGTGCGCTGTCGTAAAACCCGGTTTCCTGCGCGATTTCGGTTACAGAAAGGGCAGACTGCTCTAATAGCTGCTTGACCTTCTCTATGCGGTACTGTAAAATGAATTCGCCAGGTGAAAAGTGCAGAAATTCCTTAAACATATCAATATAGACGGAACGTGATACATGTGCCGCTTCCGCCAGATTGGAAATGGTTAATTTCTGGTTATATTCTGCGTATATTTTTCTAATACTTTCCATCAGCAGATGTTGTCGGCTATTCCCATTTGTCCTGCAGCAAAGGGAATATTGCTTCCGGTAAAAACCACAAATTTTCGCGATAACATACAATGCATAAGAATTTTTCATAGTTTCTTGTTCAGAACAGTCCATTTCCGACAGGATGTACAATTGCTCCAGATTTTCATTCAGTTCCTGCATCTGTTCCCCGTCCAGATTTAAAAATAAATCGTGTTCGTTACAGCTCCGCAGGACCGGTTCTGTGTTAAACATCTGCGAGTAAGACGGAAGCGCCTCTAACTCGTCCGAATATTTTGCAATAAATCGGTTATGAATTAGAATGTGAAAAACATCCAGCCCGCCAATATTTTCATAGCTGTGCTTCACATGAGGCGGAATAACAAAAACATGGCCTCTCCGGAGCAGGTAAGCCTGCTCTTCAATGTAATGAATTCCCCGCCCGCGCAATACAATATTCAGCTCGTAAAAATCGTGTGAATGATTTGCAATTTCATATTCTTGATGTATAAACGCCCTGATATAGTCGCCCAGTTTGCTGGAAAAACAATCTTGATGGCTCCATACTTCTTTCTCCATGCCGTCCTCCCAAACGATAATACAATTAATATTGTATGATTATGCTATCATTTTACCATACGTCAGTGCTATTATCAAGATGAGGTGAAAAATATGGATTTATCTGTTTTGGCTAAACTGGATGAATGGGCCGCATACGGGTTTTATGAGAATGAAGCCCTGCCGCTGGTAAGACGCTATGGAAGGGCATACCGTTGTCTTTATGAACATATGCCTGTCGCGGTGAAAGAAGCGCATTTACTAACGCCCTGTGAGGTGATGTACAACGGACTGAATGCAAACAATGGAATGCACCATTGTGTCGGTGCTATGGTCAATCTGTTTCACTCCTCCGGCCTGATGTTCGAACCCGATATGGCGGCTATAAAAAAAGAAACATTCCCACAATATGCGGCTTTAATTGACGAAATGGGATTGCAGTTTGCCAAAGATTTTGCCGGACGAACACAGTATATTCATTCCAATCCGGATATTTTAACAATTGTAACCAAGGGGTTCTCGTATATCGAAAGGCAAATTGAAACGGAACTGACCTGTACGTCTGACGAGCGTGAACAAGATTTTCTGCTTGCCCTGCAGGACTACAGTGCTGGTGTCAGCGCGTATTATCTGCGTACTCTGGAAGCTCTCTCCGATGCGGCCGAGACCGCTTCGGGCATACGCAGGGAAAAGCTTTCTCTTTTAAAAGCCGAATTTGCTAACACCTTTTACCGCCCCGCACAAACGTTTATTGGTGGACTGCTCGCCGTAAATTTTATCTTTATGCTGGATGGTTGTGACAGTATCGGGCGGCTGGATTATGTCTTAGGTTCTCTCTTTGAACAGGATATCGCCGCCGGAAAACTGGCGCTTGATTTTGCCAGAGAGCTGCTAGATGATTTATTTCATATTTTTGAGGAAATGAATGCATGGAACCTTCAAATCGGCGGCCGCCGCGCGGATGGGAAAGATTCCTGTAACCTTCTCACACAGGAGTTGCTGCTCTGTACAAAGCGGAATAGGCAGATACGGCCCAATGTCGCGTTGAAGCTCAGCAAAGATACGCCGGACGAAATTTGGAATTCTGCAATCGATTGTATCTGGGATGGAACGGGCAGGCCCGCCTTGTATAACGAAGATTTATACCTGGATATCCTACGCAGGGCGCTTCCCGGCATTTCCATGCAGGATTTGATTATGTACGGTTTTGGAGGCTGTACGGAAACGATGCTTACTGGAATGTCCTGCGTGGACAGTCTGGCCGGGGCCATCAATACAGCAAAAATTCTGGAGGAAACCCTTTCATGTCTGCCCCAGTGCAAGACTTTTGACCGCTTTTTTACCCAGCTGAAACAAAACATAAAAAAACACACTGACCAAATTGTAGCCGATATCAACTGTGGGCTGGAAGACAGGAGGGAACACGGTGACCCAAAGCTGGCCCGTTCCCTGTTCACCCGTGGATGCATCGCCTCGCACCGTTCCTTTGAAGCAGGCGGCGCGGACTACAACTGGTCTATCATTACATATGACGGGACCTCTGTCGTAATCGACAGCCTGTATGCGGTCAAACATCTGGTGTATGATACTTGCCAGCTTTCGGCATCAGAATTGCTGGCAGCCCTGAATGCTAATTTCAAAGGATATGCCGATGTTCTGAACTTATTAGAACAATGTTCCAAATTCGGAAACGACTGTGATAGTGTGGATTGTCTCGGAGCGGAATTTTTAGAATTCACTTGGTCACTCCTCGCTTCTTACCCACATGCACGCAACGGTTTTTTTATGCCTTCCGTCATTCTGTTTGAAACCTACGATGCCAAAGGCGCAGAAGTCGGCGCACTACCCAACGGCAGGCGCGCATACACCCCGCTGAACGATTCTGTCGGCGCTGTCGCGGGCTGTGACAAGAATGGGCCGACTGCCCTTTTGAATTCTGTCCTCAAACTTCCGCTCCGCCTGGCCGCGGGAACGCCCGTTCTGAATCTGCGGTTTATGAAAAGCCTGATACAGACAGAGGAAGGGCGCAAGAAAATCATCAGCTTAATAAAATGCTATTTTGACCGCGGCGGTCCGCAAGTCCAAATCAGCGTTCTAGATTCAGCAGAAATGAAAGCTGCCCAGCTCCACCCTGAGCAATATGAGGATTTGATTGTCCGAATCGGGGGGTACAGCGCCTATTTTGTCCGGCTCACAAAAGAACTGCAGGAAAGCGTAATTGCCCGGACAGAAAACGCTTAACGCCGAACCTCATCCTGCCTCCGTATAAAACCGGAAGCGTTCGGCTTGCCTCTGAGTTCTTAACTTTCAAGCGAGCCAAAATGGGGGTAACTCAAAAAACGGAGAAACCATTTGCCAACTTTCCTCTTCTATGGTAAGATAGAAGGAAAAGAAGGGAGGCAGGATATGGA
>CABSKZ010000379.1 GCA_902478395.1 uncultured Eubacteriales bacterium
ACAGACAGTGATCTTTGCTTATCCAAACCTGTTTACCGATGCCTCTACCTTACAGGTGATTCGATTGGAGATTGGGGCGCTGGCAGCTTGGACACCGGCAGAGCTGGTGGATATTGTACCGTATGCTGCGGAACAGTACCCGCAGTTATTCAAGCAGAAAGAGGTTCCTGTCCTGACGGTGGCGCCGGAGCGAACTTTCTGGGAAAAGGCGACGATCCTCCACCATGAGGCCAACCGGCCTGAACATCTTTCCATGCCCCAGCGGTATTCCCGTCATTATTATGACCTTTACTGTATGGCGAAATCGCCTGTGAAGGAAAAAGCGTTTGAACGGCTGGACCTGCTGCAGAAAGTGGTCGATTTCAAGATGAAGTTTTATCCGCGGGCCTGGGCGCGCTACCCGGAGGCTGTTCCGGCCACCTTAAAGCTGCTTCCTCCGTCATATCGCCTGGGTGCGCTGCAGGAGGATTACTCTGCCATGCGGAATATGCTCTATGGGGAGATTCCATCTTTTGAAACCATGATGGATGCCGTTGGAGAACTGGAGAAGGAAATCCACGCATTATAACGGAAAAGGCCGCAAACGCGGCCTTTTCTTATGGCTGTATGTTAAAACAGCAAATGGAAATACTTATGGATAAAGAAAGCAGCCTGCCTCATCGTGCCGACTGCTTCTACTTTTTGCTGTTCAGTTCTTTCATAATACCGAGGATGTAGGACATCGCTTTGGAATCCAGCTTCTTTGCCTCTGCGATAAATTCGTTTAAGGCGGTAGGATTCGGATTGCCTTCATCGAAGAATTCCTGCGGTGTCACGCCCAGGTATTCGCAGATATAAAAGAAGGACTGCATAGAAGGAAGCGTTTTCTTATTCTCCACGTTGTTGATATAGTTGTTGGCCTGCCCAAGCGACAGCGACATATCCCGTGCGGAAACACCCTTCTGCATCCTCAATTTTGCCAGCCTTTCCGGGACAAAATCTTCGTACACCATAGTCACCTCCCATTCCATAATAGATTGTACCTTACAGGCTGGCTCTATTCGCTAAATGGAAAGGGGTATTTGAGTTGACACGCTAAATATAACCTATTAAAATAAGAGGTATAGTAGTTTTCAACTATCATTTGAAAGGGAGGCTGCAGCATGAAAGAAAAAGTATGCGGAGTGACCGGACACCGGGAAATCCCCGCTGAATATATGGAGCAGGCAGAACAAGGTCTGCGGCGCGAAATCGAAAAAGCCATTGCGGACGGCTATACCTACTTTATTTCCGGCTTTGCTGACGGTGCAGATCAGTTATTTGCCGGGATTGTTCTGGAAAAGGCCAAAGAAAATCCGGTGCTGCGCCTGGAGGCAGCGATTCCGTACCGCAACCGCTATAAGCGGCTGATGGAGGACGAGCAGACCAGGGCCATGCTGGAGGCATGTGCGAAGGTCGAGGTTATCAGCGAAGAATGGGCTTCCAATGTCTACATGAAGCGCAACCGCTATATGGTAGGCCAGGCGGACCGGGTGATCGCTGTCTATGATGGACGGGAAAACGGTGGCACGGTGTCCACAATCCGCATGGTCCACGCCCAGAGAAAAGAAATGCGGGAGGTCCCTGTGGGGCCTTATCTTCCTGAAAACATGATAAATCTTGGATATTTCAGGAACGCTTCGGGTAGATAAGAATTTGTCGGTGTGGTAAAATAAGAAATATAAGTGGGCAAATTGGAAGTTGTGGAGGACAACTATTATGAATAAAATAGTCATTTATATACATGGAAAGGGTGGTAATGCAGAAGAATCTGTACATTACAAGTCTCTTTTTAGTGATTGTGATGTGGTTGGTCTTAACTATACCGCACAATTTCCATGGGAAGCCAAAAAAGAATTTCCACCGCTTTTTGATTTAATTTGTAAGAATTACAAATCTGTTCAGGTAATTGCAAATAGTATAGGTGCCTATTTGGCTATGAATGCCTTATCAGATAAGCAAATAGAGAAAGCTTATTTTGTTTCTCCTGTTGTAAATATGGAAAAACTAATTGCAGATATGATGTTTTTGGCAAATGTTACAGAAGCTGAACTTCGAGATAAAAAAGAAAT
This sequence comes from uncultured Eubacteriales bacterium, assembly GCA_902478395.1. Taxonomy (GTDB): domain Bacteria; phylum Bacillota; class Clostridia; order UBA1381; family UBA9506; genus CABSKZ01. The sequence continues at coordinate 2,091 of CABSKZ010000379.1, forward strand.
CAAAACAAGTTTTGGAGAGACACTTTCATGGGATTATCTCTGTTATGTGAAAGAGAATCCGATTATATGGAAAATTCCAACACATATTTTATTTGGCGAAAAAGATAATTTGACTTCTTATTCGACTATATCTGAATTTGCAGAACAATCCAACGCAACACTTACTGTTATGAAAAATGGAGAGCATTGGTTTCATACAGATGAGCAAATGAAATTTCTTGATGATTGGATAAACAATCTTCTCGATAAATCCTAAATTGTCAAAGAAAGCTGAATACCATGAATTTACGCCGCAGACCTTTTCTGCGGCGTTTTGCTATATAACTCTGGCGCAAAGGTGTTCTTATCCCTTTGCGCTTTTTTCATATTCAAAATTCAAAGGAGGTGCGGCACATGTGGGGCGCAGTATCACATTTTCTGTCTTTCACGCTTGGCACAATCGCAGGCGTAACTTTGATGTGTCTGCTGCAGGCCGGAAGGCAGGCAGACGAGCAGTTTACAAAATTCTTTGATAAAGAAGGAGGTTCGGACGAATGAAACTTGTGGTAGCCGAAAAGCCCAGCGTGGCCCAATCTTTGGCGGCGGTGCTGGGAGCAAAGGAGAAAAAGGACGGGTATCTGGAGGGCAGCGGCTGGCTGGTGTCCTGGTGCGTGGGCCATCTGGTGGAGCTGGCCCAGCCGGAAGCCTATGGGGAGCAGTACGCCAAATGGCGGTATGCGGATCTGCCTATCCTTCCCGCCCATTGGAAATATGATGTGGCAAAGGATAAGAAAAAGCAGCTTGGCGTCCTGCGCCGTTTGATGGAGGATAAACGTGTGGACGCTGTGGTGTGCGCTACTGATGCCGGCCGGGAAGGGGAACTGATCTTCCGGCTGGTCTATCAGCAGGCCGGGTGCAGCAAACCCATTCTCCGGCTTTGGATCAGCTCTATGGAGGACGCCGCTATCCGTGATGGATTTGAACACCTGCGGCCCGGCGCCGATTATGACCTGCTTTACCAGACGGCGCTCTGCCGGGCTGGTGCGGACTGGATCGTGGGGATTAACGCCACCCGGCTTTTCTCTGTCTTGTATGGCGACACCCTGAATGTGGGCCGGGTAATGACGCCGACACTGGCGCTGATCGTCCAGCGGGAAG
>CABSKZ010000380.1 GCA_902478395.1 uncultured Eubacteriales bacterium
GGCCAATACGGTGTACGTAATATTCCAAATCCTGCGGAATGTCATAATTGAAAACAACGTCGATTCCGTCAACATCGATTCCGCGCGCGGCAACATCCGTCGCGACCAAAATATCGATTTTACCGCTTTTAAACCGTTTGAGAACCTGCATCCTTGCATCCTGTTTCATGTCGCCGTGGATGCCGTCCGCCATATATCCGCGTGACTGCAGTTCTCCGGCCAGTTCATCCACCTGGCGTTTGGTATTGCAGAACACAATGGTCAGCCGCGGGTTGATTTTATCTATCACAAGGCACAGCGCATCCAGCTTTCCGCCGCGGGGGACCTCGTAGTAGACCTGCTTGATGGCGGGAATGGTTAATTCCTTTGGTACGATTTTGATGTGTTCTGGATTCTTCTGATAGTTTTTGACAATTTTTAGAATATCTTTGGACATTGTGGCGGAGAAAAGCAGGGTTTGCCGTTCTTCAGGCACATCTTTCAATATGGTTTCAATATCTTCGCGGAAGCCCATGTTCAGCATTTCGTCTGCTTCATCCAGCACAATCAGTTTCAGATTGGCGAATTTCAGCGTGTGCCGCCGCATGTGGTCCATCACGCGCCCAGGTGTGCCGATAACAATGTGTGCCCCCTGTTTGAGCAGCTTGATTTGCCTGTCTATCGGTTGTCCGCCATAAATCGGTACGGTTTTAATGCCGTGAGTAAATTTTGCGAACTTGCGTATTTCCTCACAGGCCTGTATGGCGAGCTCGCGGGTCGGGCAGAGAATTAAAACCTGCGTGGTGCGGATTTTGGGCTCAACCTTAAGAATGGCCGGAATTCCAAACGCCGCCGTTTTTCCTGTTCCGGTCTGGGAATGACCGATAATATCGCGCCCTTCTAGGATGAGCGGTATGGTTTGCGCCTGTACGGGCGTGGCTTCCTCGAAGCCGAGTTCGCCCACCGCGCGTTGGATTTGTTCTGGTAAATTTAGTTCCTGAAATGTCATTCTGTTCTCTTTTCTATCGTATTTTTTATCGAATATCGTGCCGGATTAAATCTTCGTAGGTTTCCCTTTTTACAATCAGCCGGGAGGTGCCATTTTTAGTTAAAACAACCGCAGGTTTTGGAATGCGGTTATAATTGCTCGCCATGGAATAATTGTAGGCGCCGGTTGCCAGAACCGCAAGGATATCGCCAGGTTCTGCCGGAGAAAGCAGAACATCTTTGCCGAGCAAATCACCAGACTCACAGCATTTTCCCGCAACAGTTACCTTTTCAGTCTTTTGCACGTTCATGCGGTTAGCAAGCTCGAAGTCGTAAGCGGATTCATATAAAATATAACGCGGATTGTCGCACATACCACCATCAACCGAAAGGTATTTGCGAATTCCGGGAATATCCTTAACCCCGCCGATGGTATAAAGCGTAATACCCGCAGGGCCAGCAATGGAGCGCCCGGGCTCCATTAAAATAAACGGAAGGTCTATTTGATGCTTTTCAGCAGATTTTTTCACAATTTCAGACACCGCTTCGATATATTTGTCGTATTCCACCGGATGGTCGTCCTCCGTATACCGAATGCCGTAGCCGCCGCCGAGATTCAGCTCCTTGATGGCAATGCCGAGTTTGTCCGCACATTCCGCTATGAAAAACATCATGACATCAGCGGCTTGCTCGAATGGCTCCAGATCAAAAATCTGTGACCCAATATGGCAGTGGACACCCACGACGCGGACATTTTTCAATTCGCTTGCGTGCCGGACAAATTCGAACGCTTCGCCGGTTTCTAAGGCGACGCCAAATTTGGAATCAATCTGTCCGGTCCGGATGAAGCTGTGCGTGTGCGCGTCGATTCCGGGTTTGATGCGGAACAGAATATCTACGATTTTGCCGCGTTCTGAAGCGAGTTCGTTCAGCGTTTCCAGTTCGAACACATTATCGACCACGATTCGTCCAACGTTGTGTTCCACAGCCATCACGAGTTCTTCTTGGGTTTTATTGTTGCCGTGAAAATAGATTTTGCTGGCGGGAAAATCAGCCGCCAGGGCCGTGTAAAGCTCGCCGCCGGAAACGACATCAACGCCTAAGCCCTCTTCCTTCACGATGTTGCACATGGCAAGGGTACAAAACGCTTTGTTGGCGTACAGAATAAGGCCGTTATTATTATAATATTTCTTCATTGCCTGTGTGTAAAGCCGGCAATTTTCGCGAATACAGGTTTCATCCATCACATAAAGCGGCGTGCCGTATTCTTTAGCCAGAGCTACAGCGTCACAGCCGCCGATTTCCAGATGGTTTTCCTGATTGGTCCTGAGACAGTTTGATACAAACATTCGTTGTCCTCCTTTGGTTACGGTTATCGTTACAGATACGCGGAAAGCATATCCAGTTCAATGCTTGGCTTAGAAGGTTATCTGTGCGTCTTATAACAAGAATTATCAAAATGATAATTATAAATAGTTTATCATAAGAAACGGGGGTGTGTCAAATTTTATTCGGGTTTTATACAGATTTTTGTTGATAAAAATGTATATATCGTCGATTTCATAATAATTTATTTGACAATCGGTGTTAGGAATGGTAAAATAAATATTTGGGTTATTCATTCGTATACTTTTTTGGAGGCTTATACATGGTAAGTAATATTCGAAACATTGCAATCATCGCGCACGTTGACCACGGCAAAACAACACTGGTTGACGTGATGCTGAAAAACAGCGGCATATACAGGGAAAATGAACAGGTGGAAGAACGCGTCATGGACTCGAACGATTTGGAACGGGAACGCGGTATTACAATTCTGTCCAAAAATACTTCTGTTCACTACAACGGGGTGAAAATCAACATTGTGGACACGCCGGGACATGCCGATTTCGGCGGGGAAGTAGAACGGGTGCTCGGCATGGTGGAAGGTGTTCTGCTTTTGGTAGACGCATTTGAAGGCGCAATGCCGCAGACGCGGTTTGTTTTGAAAAAGGCATTGGAATTGAACTTGAAGCCAATTGTTGTCGTGAATAAGATTGACCGCCCTCAGGCACGGCCTGACGAGGTGCTTGACGAAGTTCTGGATTTGTTCATTGAACTCGGCGCAACGGATGAACAGGCGGATTTTCCGATTGTATACACCTCAGCAAAGCAGGGGACCTGCGGATTGGAACAGGACAAACTTTCGGAATCGATGGTTCCGCTTTTCGAAACGATTTTAGAAGCCGTTCCCGCCCCGGAGGGAGA
>CABSKZ010000381.1 GCA_902478395.1 uncultured Eubacteriales bacterium
ATTTTATGCCTGGTTGTAGAGGTTTTTCTGGCAATCAGCTTTGTTGTCATGATTTCCGGCAGCGGCGCCCTGTTTCTGGAACGATTTTCCGTATCGCCTGTCTGGGGGATTTTGATTACCTTGCTTTTGTGCTATTGGGTATTCCGCAACGATTTGACAGGACTCAGCGTCATCAACTTTATCTTAACACCACTCATGGTAGTCGGCATTACAGTGACCAGCGTGTATTACCTGCTTACACAGGATACGTCCGTGTGGGCATCTCTAGGGACCATGGGAGGTTACTTTATGGTTTCTGCGGTTACGTATGTCAGCTATAATATGCTGACCGCGTCAGCGGTTTTGGTTCCAGTGGGCAAAATCGCGGCAGACAGGCGAACCGCGGCCGCAGGCGGTGCAATCGGAGGACTTGCGCTTTTGCTGGTGGTGCTGCTCAGCTGTTTCGCGCTGTATTTTGCGCAGGACAAAATTGTAGGGGCGGAGCTTCCTTTGCTGATGCTGTCTCAGGAGCTTGGCAGCGCGATGTATTTTCTGTATTCGCTGGTTCTGTATATGGCTATGATCACGACCGCCGTCGCAACGGGTTTTTCCATTGTGGAACGGTTCGCGCAGCGCGGCGTGAGAAAGCGGACTGCAACGTTCTGGGTCTGCCTGTTTACCCTGCCGCTTTCCTTCATTCAATTTTCATCACTTGTGAAAACATGTTATTCTTTCTTTGGTTATTTGGGTCTGTTGCTGCTCTGTGGCATAACCTATGACTACATAAAATCAAAAATTGGAGCAAAACGGAGAAAAACCTAGTATTGCGTAAATAATTTTGTTATTTGGCGGTATAATCCGAATTGTGCGCTTGAAAATAAGTTGGGAGGGGGGTATAATATATCAGTATCTTTTTATAAGGACGGGGTTTAGCGCAGTTTGGTAGCGCACATGGTTTGGGACCATGGGGCCGGGGGTTCGAATCCCTCAACCCCGACCATCAATATCCAAGAAAGTGGATACATCAATATTGTTAGGGTTTACAACAACCCTGACAATTTTTTTGTCTCCTTTTTCATATAGGTATATCTTGTCAACGGATTTTTGTATTACTAATTTTTGATTTTCGGGCGATAATTTATGCAAGTCTGCTGTTGCGGAGAATAGTTTTTTTATCTCTTCTACGGATTTGTTTTCGGCTGGAATAACCTTCATTTCCATAATTTTTATTTCCAGAGCGTTTCTTTCATCAGCGAGAGCATTAATCCTTTTCATAGTTTCTTCGGTATTCAGGCCGCTTTCTATGGCTTTATATAGGTTATTAATTCTTGTAGTGATACCGGAAATTTCCCTTTTGTATTCATTGACTTTTTCGTCTATGTCATCAGTTTGATAACTTTCATAAATCCGTTTGCATATATCGTCTATGTTTTTCTTATTAAATATTTTCCGGTTTAGGTTTTGAATTACTCTTTCCTCTATTAAGTCAGCTCTGACAGCTTTTTGCGTGCATTGTCGGGTTCGTTTCCTGTAATTACATATATAGTACCGTAAATAGGAGCCGCCTGATTTGCGCCTTTCTCCGGTCATGATATTGCGACAAGTGCCGCAAACGAGTTTACCGCTCAACATATAAGTCTCTTTGGCTTTGTGCTTGGCCCCGTTTTTTCGGTTTTCTTCCATTATTTTTTGCACCTCTTTAAACACCCCTTTTTCAATTATTGCCGGTATGGCGTTTTCAATTCTAATTATTTCGCTTTCGCTTTTAAATTTATGGCGGTTCGATTTGCCGCGCACATCCTTGCTTGCGCGCTGATTATATAGATATGTCCCAATGTACTTTTCATTTTTCAGAATTTCATGCAAAGAATTTTTGCCGAACGGTTTTCCTAATTTGGTTTTAAGAGACTGTGCATTCAAGGACGGAAGCATTGACAGCATCTATGTAGACCTGGATACAACGGAATATACGGAATAGGGTGACGATATGGAACGGTATGTGGACAGCGGCTATTACAGAGACAGCTTCGACGGGAAAATTCCGCCGGGAGAGGTAAATTCCTGTCTGGCGGAGGCACACGACGACGTGGACGCAATGACCTACTACCGGATTCACAAAATCGGTTTTGGTTCGCTGACGCTGTTCCAGCAGGAGCGCGTCCGGCGGGCTGTGTGTTACCAGGCGGAGCACATTTACCAGCGAGAGCTTGCACGGGGAATGTCCGGCTACTCGATTGGGGATGTTTCCGTAAGTCTGGCGGACAGCGGGGCCGCGCGGGAGAAATATTCCTCCTGTGCGGCTTCCCTGCTTGACGCGGCTGGGCTGACGTACCGGGGAGGTGTGCTTTGATGGTCGGAAAACTGTGGTATCCGGCATTTGCGGATGTAACGCCCACGAAAATCCAGATAACAGAGGGGATGGACGCGGACGGAAAGCCGGTTGTAGTGCTGGAATGGGAAGGGTTGTGCAACTACAGCGAAAAGGAGCGGACCATTACCGACAGGGACGGGCGCAGCATCCGCCTTGGGGCAGTACTGCACACAGGGCATGATATTGCCGCGACGCGGTATGGACGCAGCGTGTACGGCGAGGCTCCGTATGGTTCGCGGCCTACCGTCAGCGGGACGGTGGAAATATGCGGGCGCGTGTGGCATATCTACCACGCCAGCAGGCCGAGAAACCCGGATGGGACTGTGAATCATACCAGACTGGAGCTGATGTGATGGCGGTGAAAGTGACGGTGAAAATGAATCACATGCGCGTGAACAAGATTACGCGCGGCGCAATGTCCGCTTTGATAAAGACTGGGCACGAGCTGCAAAACAGGGTTGTGAATGAGCAGGTAATCCCGTTTGACACGGGGCATTTGCAGAATGAAGCAACTTATGTAGACGACAGCTATGCGGCTTCCGGCGTTGTCAGCATCCGGCACGACACGCCGTATGCGCGGCGGCTGTACTTTCATCCGGAGTACGATTTCCAGCAGGGGAAAAACAGCAAAGCGCGCGCCGAGTGGTGGGACGCATGGCTAAACGGCCGCAAAAAGAACGAAGCAAAATCTATCTATGTTACGATGTGCAAGCGCGAAAACGGGTGTGGAAACCACGGAACCGCCGGCGGAAGAAGTGACGGAACCAGAAGGTGATAATGTATGAAAATCATAGATGCAGGTTTACAATTTAACGGGCCGCTGACCGCACGCAAAAGCACGGACACCATCGTGCTGC
>CABSKZ010000382.1 GCA_902478395.1 uncultured Eubacteriales bacterium
CTGCTGCTTCCGGTCGTCGCAGGGCTTTCCTATGAGGTGATTAAATTTGCTGGTAAAAGCACCGGTATGTTTATGAAAATCGTCAGCGCGCCAGGCATGTGGCTGCAAAAGCTGACGACCCGCGAGCCGGACGACAGCCAGCTTGAGGTTGCCATTTGTTCCCTGAAAAGCGTTTTGACCGGAAATATTGAGGATGATAAATGGTAAACGAAGCCTGCACATACCGGCTAAACATAATTTTTTGATGAATTCCGAATGCCCCATTCGTAAGCGGATGGGGTTTCTTCATTGCTAAACGCAGTTATACAGGAGGGCGGCATGACGATTACAGAATTATTGCAAACCGGAGCGAAGATGCTTTCTGGGAGCGGGACAGACACACCGCGGCTGGATTGCGAGGTGCTGCTCTCTCACATTACCAAAAAAGAGCGCATTTACTTCATTTTGCATCCAGAGGAAGAGGCGGCGCCGGAAGTTGCAGATGCATTTCTCCGGTTGGTCGAACGCAGGAAAAAAAGCGAGCCGGTCAGCTACCTGACTGGAGAACGGGAGTTTATGTCGCTGCCTTTTCATGTCCGTGAAGGCGTATTAATCCCACGGCCTGACACGGAAACACTGGTAGAATTCGTCCTAAATAAATTTTCCGGCGCATGTCCGACGGTTTTGGATTTATGTACCGGAAGCGGGGCAATCGGCATAAGCATTGCGAAATATCTGGACAGTGCCAAAGTGACAGCCGTCGATTTTTCTGAAACTTGTGTGCAGTGCGCAAAAGAAAACGCCGACAGAAACGGTGTTGGAAAACGGGTGCGTGTCCTGAGGCAGAACATTTTAGAACAATTTGATTTGGGACAAAGGTTCGATTGTATCGTATCCAACCCGCCCTATATCCGTTCAGACGATATTGCCGGACTGGAAGAGACCGTCAGGCTGTACGAACCGCTTACCGCGCTTGACGGAGGCAGAGACGGGCTTATCTTTTACAGGCGGATTGCTGCGATTGCGCCGGGACTGCTGAACCCCGGCGGCATACTTGCGTTTGAAGTCGGGCACGACCAGGCAGATGAAGTGGCTGCCCTTCTCCGGACCGGCGGCTGCTTTGATGAGCCAGCCTTTTCCTGTGACCTTGCAGGTATCCGACGGGTCGTCAGCGTGTCACTGTTCAGAAACCATAGGGAGGTATAGTTGATGCGGAAAGCTGAAATTGATAACGGCAAAGCATTCGATTTTGGAAGGACTTCTCCGGATTATGCGAGATATCGTGACATTTACCCAAAAAGCCTCTATGAAAAGCTGGTGATGTTCGGCATTGGAATGCCGGGACAGCATATACTGGATTTAGGAACAGGCACGGGCGTCCTGCCACGGAATCTGCGCCACACCGGAGCGCGTTTTACCGGCGCCGACCTTTCGCCCAAACAGATACAGGAAGCCAAACGTCTGTCGGCTGAGGCGGGGATGAACGATATTGAATATCTTGTATGCAGTGCTGAAGAAACCGGTCTGCCGGACAGCGCTTTCGATGCGGTAACGGCTGTGCAATGCTTTCACTATTTTGATACATCGAAGGTACTGCCTGAATGCAAACGGATAATAAAACCTGGCGGCCTACTTTGTAAAGTTTTTATGGAATGGCTGCCTTATGAGGATGAAAAGGCCGCGGAGATGGAGGCACTCGTATTGAAATATAACCCTGATTGGGGTGGATGCGGGTTCCGTGGGTTCCGCTATTCTTATCCGGATTGGGCGGAAGGCTTCTGTGAACTGGAAACGGTTCATTGCTATAAGGAGGATTTATTGTTTGAAAAAGACTCCTGGCGCGGACGCATCCGGACCTGCCGCGGCGTTGGTGCCAGCCTGCAGCCCGAACAGGTAAAAGCGTTTGACGAAGAATATAAAAAAATTCTAAATCAGTATCCAGGCCGCACATTACAAATAAAACACCAGATTCAGATCGAACTCTACCGGATGATTCCCTGATACAGCATAAAAAACCGGACGGAAAAGATTCCGTCCGGTTTTTTATGCTAAAATGAATAACGAAAAATCCCGGGAGGCGAAGCGGAACAAACCGCAGCCACGATTGCGTCACATATCGAAATAGGAAACTGCATTGTTGCAGCAAATATCGGCAACCAACTGTTCCAGCGTGTTACGGTCGTCCGTGAATTCCCCGTTTTCCACCCATTCGCCTATCAGGTTGCAGAGGATGCGGCGGAAATACTCATGGCGCGGATATGACAGAAAACTGCGGGAATCCGTCAGCATCCCAACAAACGGCGCGAACGCGCCAACAGATGCCAATGTTTTCAACTGCTGCGTCATGCCCTCGATGTGATCAATAAACCACCATGCGCTGCCAAGCTGTACTTTTCCCCGGCAGCCGCTGTAGTTGCCAGCTATACCGGCCATTACGTAAAAATCCTTCGGGTTGACACTGTACAGAATCGTCTTCGGCAGTTGGTTTTGGTAATCCAACGCGTCCATAAACCTGGAAAGCCCCTGTGCGATGGCGTTATCATCAATCGAATCGAAGCCTGTGTCCGGCCCGAGGGCCTCAAACATCCGCGTACTATTATTGCGCAGGGCCTCGAGGTGAATCTGCATCACCCAACCGCGCTTTGCATATTCCCTGCCGAGCCAAAGCATCAGCTTCGTTTTGTATTGATACTCTTCTTCCCTACTTACCGCGTTCCCGGAAATAGCCTTTTGGAAAATCCGTTCGATCTCGCTATCCTCCGCCGGGATAAACGGCATAAAGCTCAAGGAATGGTCTGACAGCCTGCTGCCGACGCTGTGGAAAAAGTCCATCCGGGCAGAGAGTGCCTCCTGAAGCTGCGCAAACGACTGAACCGGGCTTCCCGCCGCGGCGGAAAGCTTCTCCACATAACCTGCAAAGCCGGGCTTTTCCACATTCAGAGCATTGTCCGGCCGGAAAGAGGGAACTACTTTTGTCTGAAAATCTTTCTCCTCCTTGAGCAGAAGATGATATTTCAAATCGCTTGCCGGGTCGTCTGTTGTGCCAATCAGCATAACATTCGACCGCTGAATCAACCTGCGGGCGGAAAAATTGCCGCTCTGGATTTTCCGGTTAACACGTTCCCAAATATCCGGCGCGGAGGCCTCCGTCAGAACATCATAAACGCCGAAGTAACGCTGCAGTTCAAGATGCGTCCAGTGGTACAACGGATTTCCCGCCGCA
>CABSKZ010000383.1 GCA_902478395.1 uncultured Eubacteriales bacterium
GTTTAAAACAAAGGTGGCCCAGAAGGGACTGCCTTATCATGAAAAGTGGTCGCCGCCATTGCTTTTTTATTAATTAATATGAAATCGCTAAGGACGAGCAACGGTAAGAGAATTTTCAACATTAGAAAACTGCCGTCAAGCCGATATTTGCATCTAATAACCAAAGTAATGCAACTTGGTAAAGTTATAAACAGGAAAGGATAAAGCCTTTAAATTTTGTATAGGTGAAAAAACAGCGGAAGATACCTGTTAGACAGATACCACCCACTGTTTGGCAATTATAGAAATAGAAAGGAAAAGTATGATAAGGCTGAAGTGGGCCGGAAAAGGCAGCCTGCTTCGTAAAGTTTTTTGTTAGAAACATCAGATAACACGGATACCGAGTATCGCGCACAAGTTTTTCATTTTTTCGGTGTTGTCTCCATAGGAAATGATATAGTGCTGACACATCACCTTTTCCGCAAAGTCCTCCACATCGGGCAGCAGAATTTCCAGGCCGGGAAGCTGGGGCGCAGGCTGTGTCCAGCCGGCTTCTTCCCATTTGCGCGGTGTGACGCCAGTCCCCTTTACCATGTGCATCACATACTCGCCGTTTTCACAGGCAAGGCGGCACATCGTTAGTTCGCCCGTTTTCAGCTTAGACACATTCAGAATTCCTTCAGATAGCTCCCCAAACGCAGCGGGCATAACGATAACATCACCGTCCACGGCTTCCGCAGGTACAAAATCTGGCACGCCCGCCAGTACACGGTCTTCAAAGAATTCATAAAATTCCAGATAATAGGCACACTGCCCGGTTAAATATTTTACCATAAGCTGTGTGACACTGCCGAGACAGTCGTTTTCAGGAACCGTGCATACGCCGAGACAATCGGAAAGGAGCATGAATATCGGAGCGGGAGGGAAGCCAAGCAGTTTTTTCATGCCGTCCACGTCCTTCAGGGAAACAGCATCGTAACCGCGTTCCTCAATGATTCCCTTTGCCGCGAGATAGTATCCTGCCGCTTTTTTCAGGCTTTCTGGCTGAGCCGGTTTCAAAAATTTCCACTGTGAGATTTCGTCGTCAATGACCTCCTGTTTGGCCTGGTCGGATAGGGCCTGATAGCGTTGCTCCAATTCCAGCATCTCAAAGGTTTCGATTTCTGGACCAACCACCCGTTTCAGAGAGGAACCATCGCAGAGCGTGCCGTATAAATTCATATCGCGATAGCCCGCCATACCAGCCTTCGCGCTGCGCAGCCGAATTGCTGCCGCAGCGGCGATTCCAAATTCAGCCACCCTATTTGCGCTGCTGTTTTTTCCAATAATATCGTAAAAATAACGGAAGGTATAACCCAAATCCGCGAAGGTTTTGCGGAGAGCAGTAGTTCCGGCTTGGTCCGCGGTGGTGACAAGCCGATCCCCTTCTGTCCAGCCGCACAGCCCCCAAAGTACCATGGGCTTATGGCGGAACTGCTCCGTCACCTTGACAACCGCGTGTGAGGGAATCCATCCCGCTATGCAGAGAACCAGAAAATCGAAGTCTTTTCCGCGCAAAGCATCAATCGCCCGCCAGACATCTTTTTCCTCGCTGTCATCGGTAACCGGATAAACGGAAACCAACTCCAGTCCTTCGTGTTTCAGCGCAACTTCTGCATCGGTACATTTTTTTATAATCAGTTCAGTGGGCGTATTCACCTCACCAAACCCGACAAATGCCGCCTTGCTCATATTAATCATCCTTTCTGTTCAAAAGCGCGTCGACTTCACAATAGTTCTTATAAAAGGCGGAGTAGTCCATCGTTCCCGGTGTATAAATCTTTCCGGGTTTCACAAGCACGGCGCATGCGGTCTCTACCGACTGGAAAGCTCTTGCACCCACACCGGCCAGAATAGCCGCACCAAGGCATGCGGTTTCCCTGTTTTCCAGTGTGACAAGGCGTTTCCCTGTCATATCTGCCTTGATTTGGCACCACAATGGACTTTCCGCGCCGCCGCCCATCGCGCGGATTTCCTCCGCGTCAATCTTTAAATAATCCAGCATACCGTGCAGCATACAAGCAACGGCCTCCAAAACGCTGCGTACAAAATGTCCGCGGGTGTGTTCCAGCGTCAGCCCAGTGAAGGAAGCGCGTGCTTCCGGGTTGTATTTCGGCATTGTTGAGCCGCACAGATACGGTAAAAACACCAGGCCGTTGCTTCCCGGGGCGACGCTGCCCGCTAGTTTATCCAGCTCCCGGAAACTAAATTGTTCACAAAGATTGTTCTTAAACCATTTGAGCGCCATCCCGGCAGTCGGAGACCAGGACAGCAGACAATAGCTGCCGTCGAAGTTGTAGTGGCAGGGGACGATACTGTCCGGGTCAAAGGGGGGGATGGACTCCGATGGAACGAACACAGCCATGGTTGTTCCGGTCATTTCACTCACCAGGCCCTTGTGGACGACACCGGCGCCGATTGCTCCGGCTATCTGGTCGATGGCACCTGTCACAACCGCGGTTTCTCCTGCTTTGCCGACCAAGGTACCGCTCTCTGACAGGCGTGGGAGCATTTCAGGGGTGAGGTGCAGATAATCCAGCATCTCATCCCACCAGTTGCCCGACCGGATATCAAAGTACAATGTGGAGGACTGCAGTGTTTTTTCCGCCGCAAATTCTCCGGTTAACCGGTAAAGAAGGTAGTCCTCCAGCAGAAATATTTTCCTGACGCGGCTCCACAGCTCCGGTTTGTGCTTCTGAAACCAAAGCAGCTTGCAAGCAGGCCAAGTCGCTGTTACCTCTGGCTGCCCCGTCACCTCATAAATTCTTTTACGCCCAAATGCCTGCTCAATTTCCTCCGCTTCCTTTGCGGCGCGGTTATCGAGCCACACGACCGCATTACAGAGCGGCGTCCCTTTCTCGTCGGTAAGGATCAGCGTTTCGCCCTGTGTGTCGATGGCAAGCGCGTCAATGCGATGTTCTGCGGAAACCTTGCGGATAGCCTCCTGCGCAATCTCCCAATACCGTTCCGCTGTGAATTCTACGCGGTCTCCCTCGGTAAGGAGCGCATAATCCACCGTCGCAGAGGAGAGCATTTTTCCTTCAGAGTTAAATACAGCTGCTTTCAGAGAGGTAGTTCCAACATCTATTCCAAGCAGATTCATCCCTTCACCCCATATCGCTAAATATGTAGTTCCTTGTATTATATAAAATGCTATCTTTCCTGTTGTAGGGTGTAG
>CABSKZ010000384.1 GCA_902478395.1 uncultured Eubacteriales bacterium
ACGAGATCTAGTACGGTCTCGTGGGCTCGGAGATGTGTATAAGAGACAGCATGAGGAAGGTGACGCCCCATGAATAGAAAATGGTATTCCGCGCCGTATATTGTGTGGTCGGCTATCTTCATTATCGTCCCGCTGCTTTTGGTTGTTTATTATGGTTTTACCGTGAAAGGGCCGGACGGCAGCATGGTATTCTCGCTTTCAAATTTCAGGAAATTCTTCACACCAACCTATTTTGGCGTGTTCTGGCGCTCTATTTTATATGCGGCAATCAGCACAGCCATCTGCCTCGCGATTGGTTACCCCGCCGCGATGGTACTTTCCAACCGGAATTTGAAGCATAAAAATGTCATGATGTTTTTAATTGTCATTCCAATGTGGATGAATCTCCTGCTGCGGACCTATGCCTGGCTCTCGCTGCTGGAAAACGAGGGCTTAATTAACCAGTTTCTCCGTTTTATCCATGTGCTGGGTGAAGAGGACTATATTCAATTTTTATATGGAAGCGGCGCAGTGATTTTCGGCATGGTCTACAACTTTCTGCCGTTTATGATACTGCCGATTCACTCCGTTATGTCGAAGATGGACTACTCCATCATCGAAGCGGCAGAGGATTTAGGTGCGGATTGGTTTCACGTTTTCCGCAAGGTACGTTTTCCACTGAGTGTTCCGGGCATCATTTCGGGGATTACGATGGTGTTTGTGCCTGCTGTTACAACTTTCGCGATTTCCAGTATTTTAAGCGGAAACAATGTAAACCTTTTGGGAAATGTGATTGAAAAACAGTTCGGCGTAGGCGGTGATTGGAATTTCGGTTCCACCATGTCGCTCGTGCTGATGGTGTTGATACTCCTTTCCCTCGGCATAATGAGCCGCTATGAAAAAGAAAACGAAGGGGGCGGATTGTTTTGAAAGATCGGCTCTGCAGGTTTTACCTGTACCTCGTATTTCTGTTTTTGTACGCGCCTATCATTATCCTGATGGTTTTTTCGTTCAACGAATCAAAATACCGTACCTGGAGCGGCTTTTCATTTAAGTGGTACGCGCAGCTATTTTCCGATGGGAAAATTATGGACGCATTGTATAACACCCTGTTCGTGGCTGTCATTGCCGCACTAGCGGCAACGGTAATCGGTACAATTGCTGCAATCGGGATTGATTCACTGAAAAAATGGCAAAAGTCGACGGTTATGAATGTGACATATCTGCCGGTGTTGAATCCGGACATTGTAACCGGCGTGTCCCTGATGCTGTTGTTCTACTTTCTCAGGGTGCCGCTTGGCCGTTTTTCGCTGATTCTAGCACACATGACGTTCTGCATTCCGTATGTGATTTTGTCCGTCCTGCCGAAGCTGAGGCAGATGAACAAGAACACCTATGAAGCGGCGCTTGATTTGGGGGCCACCCCGATGCTTGCCACATTGCGCGTGACGCTTCCGGAGATTATGCCGGGCGTTATTACCGGGATGCTGATGGCTTTCACGCTTTCCATTGACGATTTCATCATCAGCTTTTTTACGACGGGACCCGGTGTCGAAAACCTGTCCATTTTGATTTATAACGCCGCAAAAAAAGGGGTCAGCCCTTCTATTAACGCTTTATCCACCCTGATGTTCTTCACGATTATGGCCTTGCTGTTAATCATCAATCTGCGGTCCGGCGGCGTGAAAAAGATGAAGCCGGAGGCAGCTCCGCCGGAATCGTAACAGAAGAGCCACAAAGGATACAGCCTCGCGCTGTTCTATAAATATCAAACAATATAAATTTGAAAGGGGTTTTAAATTGAAAAAAAAGATTTTGGGGTTATTGTTGGCTACGGGAGTTTTCGCGTCTTGTTTGAGCGGCTGCGGAGATCCCTCCAAGGAAGTGCGTGTGTACAATGCAGCGGAATATATCGCTGACGGCGTGATTGAGCAGTTCGAGAAGGAAACAGGCTACAAGGTCGTCTACAGCGAATTCAATTCCAATGAGGACATGTACACAAAGATAAAGACCACTTCTTATGATGTTTTGGTTCCGTCAGACTATATGATCGATAAGCTGATTAAGGAAAATTTATTGCAGGAACTCGACTTTAACAATATTCCAAACTTTGAAAAGGTAGACCCTACCTTTAAGGGCGGTTATTATGACCCTCAGGACAAATATTCCGTTCCCTATATGTGGTCGACGGTTGGAATTCTCTATGATAGCGAAAAGGTGACAGACCCGGTCGACAGCATGTCGATTATGTGGAACGAAAAATATAAGGGAAAAATCTTTATGCTTGACAGCGTCCGCGATTCCATCGGAATGACGCTGAAAATGCTCGGCTATTCTCTGAATACAGAAAATGATGCAGAGCTTGCCGCGGCAAAGCAGAAGCTGATTGAGCAGCGCCCGCTGGTGCTTGGATATGTAACGGATGAAGTAAAGGACAAAATCATATCCGGCGAGGGCTATCTCGGTCTGGTCTACTCTGGCGAAGCCGGTAAGGCTATGGAAGAGAAAGACACGCTCAAATATGCAATTCCGCAAGACGGAACTGCATACTGTGTTGACGCGATGGTGGTTCCCGCAAACGCGAAGAACAAGGCTGGAGCCGAGGCATTCATAAACTTTATGCAAAAGCCGGAAATCGCCGCGAAGAATGCGGAAGAAATGCTTTACGGCATCACCAATCTTGAAGGAAAAGAACTGCTTCCAAAAGAGATTACATCCAACGAAGGGCTTTATCCGGACGTTTCCCTGCTGAAAAAGTCGGAAATGCTGAAAAGTTCCGACACAATCAGCCAAAAGTATCTGGATATGTGGAATGAAATTATGGCTGAAAAATAAAGTGGCAGCAACCATTTTAAATGGTTGTCAACCAATTTTTTATGTAAAGTGAACATAGACGGGAGGCAATCGTTGGCCTCCCGTTTTAAATGGACACAGAATTTTTTCATAGAAGGAGTACAGAATGGATTCGAACTTTTATCAAAATAAAATATTTCTGGCTCCGATGGCCGGCGTGACAGACCTTGCCTTCCGAACCGTATGCTGTGTGTTTGGTGCGGATGCAGTTGTATCGGAAATGGTAAGTGCCAAGGGGATCCACTACGGCGATAAAAAAACCAATGACCTCCTTGTTACCAACGAACAGGAACCCTCCCTCATTCCGCAGCTTTTCGGCAGCGATCCGCAAATCATGGCGGAAGGA
>CABSKZ010000385.1 GCA_902478395.1 uncultured Eubacteriales bacterium
CAGCTGCAGATTGCCAATTCCATCTGGCTCAACAAAAGCGAAATGCCGGACGCCGGATTTCTCCCCGCTTACAAAGGCACAATGGAAGAATTTTATAATGGCAGTATAGAAACCGTCAAAAGAAATAACGCAGTCAGAAAAATCAACCGCTGGGTGAAACTCCAGACAAAGGGCCGAATATCTGAATTGCTTCTTGAGCCGGATTTTGCCGCCGCGCTAGTGAATGCCTTCTATTTCAAGGCGGATTGGAAAAACCCCTTTACCTCCCAGGAGGTGCACAAAAGGCAATTTCAAAATTGTGATGGCAGCAAAGTTTCCTCGGATTTTATCGCGAAAACCGCGCACTACGCGTATGCGGAGAATGAAACCGTTCAGATGATTGCGCTGCCTTACCGCGCGGCGAATTTGAAAATGTACTTTCTGTTGCCGAAAAATGAAACGCGCGCCAGTTTAGATATGGTCTCCGATGATATTTTTAAACAAATGAAGGACACCGAAGTCCGCCTGTCCTTTCCGAAATGGAGCACGGAATATTCTGCTGACTTAGCGGATTCCCTGCAACAGCTGGGAATCCAGACGGCATTTATGCCCGGGAATGCCTGTTTTGGCAATCTATTTTCCAGTGCGGAGGGGCTATTTATTGAATCAGTCCTGCACAACACCTTTATCAATGTAACGGAACAAGGGACAGAGGCCGCATCATCTACCGCTGCACTGCTGACAAAAGCACTATCTGATTATCCCGCAGCAACATCCTTCACCGCTGACAGACCATTTGTTTATTTTATCCGGGAAGGCGCAACCGGAGAAATACTGTTTTGCGGCGAAATACTCCAACTGCAGCCATGACCCCCGGTCTAGCTGACAGCTTCCTCGTTCTTGTAAATGCCTATTCCCGGCAGGGTTGTATGCCCGCCGGACAAACTCCTGCTTACAAAACTGTCCATTAACCGCATATGCGGAAATAAAAAAACTTTCCAGGCGGAATAATTCCCGACGAGCAGCGCCTGTTTCACCGCCCAACCTTAACTGGAGCAAAATATTGTTGTAATCCTAATGACATTGCTTCAGCGAAATGCTCAAGAGCAAAAGCAAGCCCATATAAAAACGGAAAATACCCGGCACGTGTGCCGGGTATTTTCCGTTCGGACAGAGATTGGAGCAGTAAGCGCCATATAGAATAAGGTAAATACGAAGTGCCTGCATCACGAAGAACGCCAGTTAAACCGGCGCACCGCAACCCTCGCAGACTCTTTTTATTATTAGCGGTTTATTCTGAAACGGCCGGTTCTTTACGGCCCCTGTTCATACCATGGAATACGCCGCCCTCCTCGATAACGAGCGAGCCAGCTTCCACATCGCCTTCCAGCAGGCCCTTGTCCTTAATGACCAGCTGTTCTGCAATCTGCACATTTCCGGTAATATGACCGGAAACAATCAGGCACTTGGCGTCTATATTTCCTTTCACGGTTGCGGTTTCAGTCAGGATTACCTCCTGATCTGTTGTGATATCCCCGTTTACCTCGCCGTCAATTTTAACCGCGCTGCGCGAAGTAAGGCCGCCTTTTACAACCGTATCCTTCCCAATCAGCACATCGACATTGACAAACTTATATTTTTTTAAATTCATCTTTCGTACCTCATTTCCGCTCAGTTCACAAATTCAACCGCGGCTTCCTCCGCCTGTGCCAATGTATTTCCCTTCAGATCATAATAAAAATTCAGAAACGTCATGGTCATATACGGCGTGACCCAATACATTAAAATACCGCAGGTCAGCATAGCGAGCAGTATCCAACCGAGGAAGCTCAAATCCAGCACGAGATACCGCCAGATATGGCCCTTCATCAGGTTCCAGCTCTGCTTGATGGAGGTCCAGACGCTTGTATACGGGTTTTCCACCAGAATGTAGGTACACATGGAAACCCGGATGGCGATATAAAAAATAGCGACATACCACGCCAGCATAAGGACGAACCCCAAAGGCGGAAGTTTATCCATTAACAACAGTGCCGGCACGAAAATGATCATACTTGCCAACACAAAAATAATTTCATATACCAGCAGCATTAAAATTTTCGGCAGCATGTTATATTTGCTGAAAATAATTCCTACCTGCGACGGCTCCCCACTCCGCAGCTTCATACAGCCGTGAATAAAGCCATATTGCATAGGCATTGCAAGGATGATGACGGCAAGCATCAGCAAATAGCATATCACTGCTATGGTGCCGCCGGCCGGCGTCATCCTGCCCGACGTCCCTGACATGACTACTGAAACCATGAACCCGGAATACGGAATCGAAGCGGCCCCCATTGTAATCACGCTTATCAGGAACGTGCGCAGGGCCATATTCCCCCAATGTCCCTCCAGCTGCTTATGCGCCATATCCTTGAGCTGTTTTCTCTCTAACAATTGCATCATAAATACCCCCTTCATTCACCATTCTATACCGAAACAGCAGGTTTATGCAAGTTCGAATTTTTCGTGGATTGCCCGGACAGCCTTCGCTTCGGCCCCTTCGTCAATCAGCACGGACACCTTGATTTCAGACGTCGCAATCATGTGGATGTTGATGTGCGCCTCATAGAGCGCCTCAAACATTTTCGCCGCAACCCCCGCATTGGTCACCATGCCGGTTCCAACAATAGAAACCTTGGATACTGCCGTCGTATAATCCATCTCGCCGTAGCCGATTACATCCTTGTTATTCCGGATGATTTCCAGCGCTTCATCCAGATGGCTCTGCGCCACGGTGAAGCTGATGTCCTTTGTATCATTCCTGCCGATAGACTGCAGAATGATATCGACATTAATATTCTTCTTTGCCAGCAGGGAAAAGATTTTAAATGCCTTTCCTGGAGTGTCCTCGATATTCATCAGCGAAATTCTCGCCACGTCGTTGTCCTTAGTTACGCCTCTTACCATCATACTTTCCACGGATACCGCCTCCTTAACGATTGTCCCCTTCGCACGGGTTAGACTGGAACGAACACAAAGGTTCACATTATACTTTTTCGCCATTTCCACAGAACGGTTATGCAGCACGTTCGCGCCCAAGCTGGCAAGCTCGAGCATTTCATCAAACGAAATCTCGTCGAGCTTCCTCGCCTCCGGCACGATACGCGGGTCCGTCGTATAGACCCTGTCTCTTATACACATCTCCGAGCCCACG
>CABSKZ010000386.1 GCA_902478395.1 uncultured Eubacteriales bacterium
AAACCGCAGTATATTTCCACTTTTTTAACGAAAAATAAGGATGAGCAAGTCAAATTTATCAAAAATACGTTCATCCGGAGCAAATCCGCGTAGTTTGAGACGAAGGAGCATGACAAATGGATATTACAGATATAAGAATCAGGAAAATCAATATGGACAGCAAGATGAAGGCCGTGGTTTCCGTAACGTTTGACAACGAACTGGTTATCCACGATATCAAGGTCATCGAGGGCAGTGACAAGCTGTTTGTTGCGATGCCGAGCCGAAAGACGCCGGAAGGCGAGTTTAAGGATATTGCGCACCCGATTAACATGGAAATGCGCGACCGGCTGGAAAAGAGCATTTTAGAAAAATATCAGTCGGCGCTGATTGCGGAAGAGGAAGCCGCGCACGGGGAAGAATAGCAGGGCTTTTCCGAAAGGTCTGCCGCGCAGGCTGGCGGAACGGTACGGATTTCTGTGCCGTTCCGTTTTTTATAACGAGGTGTGAGAGTCGCCGGCTACAACTCCAGTTTGAGAAAAAGGGTTTCGGGACAATCTTGTTTTAAACTGGGAATTTTACCGCAGGTTTGGGAGATGACAGAACATTGATTTCAGAAAAATAACTTTTTGTTATCCAATTTCGGTTTTCTTATAAAAAAGCATTTCTTTTTTCGTTATTTCGTGGTATAATAAAACTATCTATCTATTTAAAGAATTTTTTGTTGAATGCAGCCACGATATTAGGGATTGCGGCTGCCGCATTTTTGATATGCCGGAAGCATTTAAAAAAGGAGATATTTGATTTATGCCGGAAAGAATACTAGATGTTTCCGGGGTGGACCTCGGAAAACTGTTCGGGGATTTTGACCAGAATATCAAGCTCATTGAAAAAGAGCTTGGGGTCGTCATTTCCTCGAGGGACGGCGCACTGAAAATTCTTGGGGAAAACGGTGCGCTGGAAACAGCCCATAAAACAGTTTCCAGCCTCATTGGCTCAATCGAGCGAGGCGAGCCGCTGACGGAACAGCACATTTTATATACCATCTCCATGGTGAACGAGGGGCAGGAGGATACCATCAAATCCATGGGTCAGGACGTAGTCTGTGTCACCTCGAAAGGAAAGCCTATCAAGAGCAAAACGCTCGGGCAGAAGCAGTACGTCAGGGCAATGAACGAAAACACCATTGTATTCGGCATTGGCCCCGCGGGGACCGGAAAGACATATCTTGCTGTGGCGAAGGCGGTCAGCGCATTTCGAAAAAAAGAAGTCAGCAGAATCATCATCACACGGCCCGCGGTGGAAGCTGGAGAAAAACTCGGCTTTTTGCCGGGAGATTTGCAGAACAAAGTAGACCCCTATCTGCGCCCGCTCCATGACGCGCTGTATGAGATGGTCGGGGTTGAAAACTATAACAGCTATATTGAAAAAGGAATGATTGAGGTCGCCCCTCTGGCGTATATGCGCGGCAGGACGCTGGACAATTCCTATATCATCCTTGACGAGGCGCAGAACACCACGCCGGAACAGATGAAAATGTTTTTGACGAGAATCGGCTTCGGCTCCCGGGCGATTATTACTGGGGACATCACCCAGATAGATTTGCCAGACGGGAAAAAGTCAGGCCTTAAGGAAGCGGTAAAGATTTTGAATAATATTGAAGATATCGCCTTCTGCCAGTTTTCGCATAAGGACGTAGTACGCCATCCGCTGGTTCAGAAAATTATCCAGGCGTATGAAAAATATGACTCGAAAACAAGAGTCAAAAGCAGCAGGAGCAGATCATGACAGAATTGCTGATAGAAAACGGCCAGACAGAGATTCCGCTGGAGGATGCGGTTTACAGCCTTCTGAAACAATGTGTGGAAGAAACGCTGGAGCAGGAAGATTTTCCTTTTGATGCAGAGGTCAACCTCACGCTGACGGATGATGCAGAGATACAGGAACTGAACCGGGTCCAGCGCGGAATTGACAGGCCCACCGACGTTCTTTCTTTCCCGCTTCTGGAGCAGGAAGAGGACGGAACGCTTCTGGTCTACGATGAAGATATGGCCGGCGGGCGCGTTTTACTTGGGGATATCGTCATTTCGGCCCAGCGGGCGGCGGCACAGGCCGGAGAATATGGGCACAGCCTGGAGCGCGAGCTTGGTTTTCTGACCGTTCATTCCATGCTGCACTTGCTTGGGTATGACCATGAGCGCGGCGGGGAAGAAGAGCAGGAAATGTTTGAAAAACAGGAGGCCATTCTGCTTTCTGTCGGCTTGGTTCGGTAAACGAAAGAACATAGATTGAGAGGTCAATATATGAAACGGGAAACAAAAAATAAACTGATGCCATTTGTGGATTACTTGCTGGTTGTCCTCATTAACTTTTTGGGTTTTTTCATTTTTGCGTGGTTATTTAACCTGTCCTGGGGGCCGGCGGCTTATTCCGTTCTGCTGTGCTTAATCCTGTTCGGGATGATTTATGGACGGACCTGGAACATGGCGAAAGTCGACCGGCGGGATAAATCCCGGAAGCTGAGCGCAATGGACGGCATTCGGGCAGTACTGCCGCTGGTAATTGTGAATTTGGTCATTATCCTCCTGTTTACGTTAATAAAATATAATATTCTCCCGATTCGTGATATTTTTATCAGAATGTCATACGATTTTCCGGACAACCAGTTGAGAGTAGAAACGCCGATTGTTTTATTTGACTATATTTACATGGTAATGCGTTTCCTGTTCTGTTACCTCAACGGGTTTACGCAGGGAGCAATAAACGAGTGGATTCTGCTGATTGGCCCCGCAATTATGCTGGGCGCTGGTGCGCTGGGATACTTTTGTGGAGCAAAACAGTTTTACATTAGCAACGTTTTGGTTAAGGTGCAGGAAAAAACCAAAGAAAAATTTAATGAATAGTGCGAAAACGGGTTATATTATTGATAACCCGTTTTTTATTTACCCAAAAAAGACGATTCGCCAATTACCAAAATCAGGTGTGGTTGGGGGCTGGTGCGGTAAACGTCTGGAGGTCAAAAGCAGGCGGGGCTCGTCTGCTCAAAAAAGCATAATTTATGCTTTCTACAAAATAATTGAACAGGAGTGATTCCCAGTGGATATCGTGAAATACCGTTATGACGGGGGAGGGGAGTTCCGGCTTGATGACTTTCCGACTGTAGATACGGAGCCGTTTGCAGGAAAAGCAGAGG
>CABSKZ010000387.1 GCA_902478395.1 uncultured Eubacteriales bacterium
CCGTTACACGAACCTATTTGTATATCTCGGTTAGTCACAAGACCGCCGAGAAAATGGCGGATCAGTACAATTTCAGCGCAGACCAGCGAAAACAGCTTGCCGAGTTTCTTGCCGAAGAAAACCGCAGTATGTGGAGCGTCGTTCTTTACGGTATCTACACCGAGGACGGAGAAATCGTTTCTGTCGCTCTTTCGCAGATCGGCAATGTGGGTGGCGACCCCTATTGGTCGTGGTACGGCTTTAACTCCCGTGTGAAATGGTGCGCCTGCTTATTAAAGATCAGCCGCTTTGTTCGGGCGGCTGATACATAGTGTGCGTTTTTATTTAATCTATATCTGTTAATCGTTGTCTTTTTCCCGATTTAATTTCTTCCATGCTATTGTATCAGTGTAAGGAGGAATGTGTTATGGCAGCGATATTGAAATCAATTCATAACTTTGAGGATAAATTTGACCGATGTGCGGAACGTTTTGCATTATGCCATCCGTTTTGGGCGTTTTTAGCCATGTTTATCGGAATACCGATTTTTATTTGTCGGCAGCGTCAGATGTGTATAAGAGACAGTATCTTGATAATCCCGTTTTAATGCAGAAGATCGTAAAATGACAAAAGTACAAGGAGGGAAAATTATGACGATTGTTGTTTGTTTTATTGGTCTATGTGCTGCGGCACTACTGATTTATTATGTTTATGTTTTAATGAAAGGAGATTCCAAGTGATGAGTACAGTGATTCAATACATACTCTACCTTGCCGTTCTTATTGCCCTTGCAATTCCGCTGGAGGCATATATTAAAAAAGTAATGAACGGTGAAAAGACTTTTTTATCAAAAATCCTTACACCTTGTGAAAATGCAGTATACAAGGTAATGAGAGTCAACAAAGAGGAACAAATGAACTGGAAAAAGTATGCGGCTTCTGTTCTTATTTTTTCCGGCATTGGGCTTGTGTTCCTGTTTTTACTTCAGCTTTTACAGGGTGTTTTGCCCAGAAATCCACAGAATTTGCCGGGAGTTAAATGGGATTTATCTTTTAATACCGCTGTCAGTTTTATAACGAATACAAACTGGCAGGCGTACAGCGGTGAATTCACATTAAGCTATTTGACACAGGCGCTCGGACTTACCGTACAGAACTTTGTCTCAGCGGCAACAGGTATTGCTGTGCTATTCGCCCTGATACGGGGATTTATAAAAGTCAAAGCAGATGGATTAGGCAGCTTTTGGGTAGATATGACGAGGATAGTAATTCATATCCTTATTCCGCTTAATTTAGTGATTTCTTTGTTATTAGTGGGCGGCGGTGTAGTTCAAAACCTAAAAGGCGCTGAAACGGTATCTCTTGTAGAACCGATTGCGGTAAGTGCTGATGGCACAATCCTTGAAAATGCAGAAATCAACCTTGAAACAGAAACTGTTTCCGTGGACAGACAGGTGACCCCGGAAGCAGAAATTGTAACGGAACAGTTTGTCCCAATGGGACCCGCTGCAAGCCAGATTGCCATCAAGCAGTCCGGCACCAATGGCGGCGGATTTAACGGCGTTAATTCAGCACACCCGTTGGAAAATCCCAATGCGTTTACCAATTTGATTGAAATGCTTTCCATTTTACTGATTCCTGCTGCGCTGTGTTTCACTTTTGGCAAGGCAGTAAAGAATAAAAAACAGGGTATTGCAATCTTTATGGCAATGTTTATATGCCTTGTACTGGCACTCGGCACGGTTGCTGTCAGCGAGCAGCTTGCAACCCCGCAGCTTGCTCAAGACGGGAATGTCAACATTTCTATGACCAATCAGGCGGGCGGCAATATGGAGGGCAAAGAAACACGGTTCGGTATTGCTTCCTCCTCTACTTGGGCGGTATTTACCACAGCGGCTTCCAACGGTTCTGTCAACTCTATGCACGACAGCTATACGCCACTCGGCGGTATGGTTACAATGCTTCTGATGCAGCTCGGCGAGGTGATTTTCGGCGGCGTTGGCTGCGGGCTTTACGGTATGCTTGCTTTTGCCATTTTAACAGTATTTATAGCCGGACTTATGGTAGGCAGGACGCCGGAGTTTTTAGGCAAGAAAATTGAACCATATGAAATGAAATGGTCCGTTCTCGTATGCCTTGCGACGCCCATTGCAATTCTTGTGGGAAGTGGTATTGCGGCAGCCGTTCCGAGCGTGGCGAACAGCTTGAACAACGGCGGAGCACACGGTTTTTCGGAATTGCTGTATGCTTATTCTTCCTGTGGAGGCAACAACGGTTCTGCGTTTGCCGGATTTAATGCAAACACTGTATTTTTGAATATATCTCTTGGGTTTGTCATGCTGTTTGCCCGCTTCCTGCCGATTATCGGAACGCTGGCGATTGCAGGAAGCCTTGCTGGGAAGAAAAAAATTGCAACAACAGCCGGAACCCTTTCTACTACAAATGCAATGTTTGTATTCTTGCTGATTTTTATTGTTTTGCTTGTTGGTGCGCTCAGCTTTTTCCCGGCGTTGGCGCTGGGGCCGATTGCGGAATTTTTCCAAAGTATTGTGTAAGGAGGTAGCATTATGGCACAGTCAATAAAAAGTGCTTTTACCGATAAAAAAATACTCGGAAGAGCAATAAAAGATTCATTTATTAAGTTGAACCCGAAAACACAAGTGCAGAATCCCGTTATGCTCTTGGTATATATATCTGCAATTTTGACAAGCGGATTATGGATTATCTCTCTGTTTGGTTTCAAAGATGTTTCCAGCGGATATACGCTGGCGATTGCGGTAATTCTGTGGTTTACCTGTATCTTCGCCAACTTTGCAGAGGCCATAGCAGAGGGGCGCGGAAAGGCGCAGGCAGATTCTTTAAGAGCTTCAAAAAAAGATGTAGAGGCACATAAAATTCTCTCTGCTGACCGAAAAGATCAGCTCACAAATGTATCCTCTGCCACACTCAAAAAGGGGGATATTGTGCTTGTGAAAGCGGGAGAACAGATCCCCGGTGACGGTGAGGTAATCGAAGGTGCTGCATCGGTAGATGAAAGTGCGATTACCGGTGAATCTGCTCCTGTCATTCGTGAGGCGGGCGGCGACAGAAGCGCTGTGACCGGAGGAACTACCGTATTATCCGATTGGGTTGTAGTGCGAATTACCAGCGAAGCAGGAGAAAGCTTTCTTG
>CABSKZ010000388.1 GCA_902478395.1 uncultured Eubacteriales bacterium
GGTCTGCCCCAAGCTACGATCAATACGACGACCCCTTTGCTTTCTGTCTTGGAAATCTATCAGAGGTTTGGCGGAGAACAGTACCGTTTTCTATGCCAAAAACGTGCGGAGTTCTGCATGTCACAGGCTAGACGGGCGGGGCGGGGCGCTTTTGAACATACCGTTTTAGGTGTCGATATGGTTTTTTCCAGCCAGATCTGGGCGGATACGTTGTTTATGGGAGCGCTATTTCTGGCCAAATGGGGCGCGGCATGCGGAAATCAAATGTACCTGAAAGAGGCAGCTAGGCAGCTGCTCCTCCATTATGAATATTTAATAGACCCGAAAACGAATTTAATGTTTCATGGTTTTAATTGTGACGACAACAGCCATATGTCGGCGGTTCGGTGGGGAAGGGCAAATGGATGGGGGATCATATCCAGCTTAGAAATTTTAGATTGTTTACCGGTATATTTTGAGGAACGGGAACTTATTATTACAAATTTTCAAAGGCATATGAATGCAATAGTACATCATCAAGATGCCGCTGGAGGTTTTCATACCGTTTTGGACAGGGCGGACACTTATCTTGAAACGACTGCTGTTGCGGCATTTGTATTCGCGGCAGCCAAAGGGATGAAACAAGGATATCTGGAGAAAACATATCGGCGCCCTATGGAGCGCGCACTTGCTTTTCTGTTGAAGCAAGTCGATACAGATGGAACGGTTTTAAATACTTCGGGAGGAACGCCAATTATGAAAGACGTGGAGGAGTACAACAAAATACCGTGCGTTATGAGTTATTATGGTCAGGGGCTGGCAGCGATGGCATTGTATGAATGTATAGACTTTTTGGAGGGGTTCAATGAGTAACTTAATTCATAATCCTATTTTGCCGGGTTTTAATCCGGATCCTTCTATCATAAGAGTAAATGACGATTACTATATAGCTACATCCACGTTTGAATGGTTTCCGGGAGTACAGATTCACCATTCAAAAGACTTAATCCATTGGGAGTTGATTGCAAGTCCGTTAAATCGGTTGACCCAACTCGATCTTCGCGGAGTGGATGCTTCAAGGGGTGTTTGGGCGCCGTGCCTCAGTTATGATAAAGGAATTTTCTATCTGTGTTATACCGTGGTGAAATCGTTTCAATGCAACATGTATGATACCCACAATTATTTAGTTGTGACCGATGATATTTTTGGAGACTGGTCAGATCCGATATATTTGAACAGTTATGGTTTTGATCCCTCGCTGTTCCATGATGACGATGGTAAGAAATATATCGTATTCCATACAACAGATCACCGTCGGCCCAAGCTTTATAAGGGATATATTATGCTTCAGGAATATTCTCTGACGCAAATGAAATTGATTGGGGAACCGAAACCGGTTTTTTTGAGCAAGAGCATATTTGTTGAAGGGCCACACCTATATAAGCGAAATGGATATTATTATTTATTTGTGGCTGACAGTGGTACAGGTGAAGAACATGGGCAATCTCTCCTGAAATCAAAAGAACTCTATGGAGAATATGAATGGTACGAACAGAATCCCGTGATTACCGCCAGGGAGTACCCTGACAACCCTTTGCAAAAAACAGGACATTGCGATTTGGTCGAAACGCAAAACGGGGATTGGTATATGACGCATTTATGTGGAAGGCCTTTAAATAAGACCAATCCGCCGCATGCCGCTTCGTTGCCCGGAGCGCGAAGATACTGTTTAGGGCGAGAAACGGCAATCCAAAAGGTTGAGTGGACGGACGACGGGTGGTTGCGGCTTACAAACGGAACGAAACTTGCGGATTTAGATGTTATAGCCCCGGATTTGCAGCCCCATCCGTTTCCCTCCCGGGCAATAAAAGATGATTTTAACGATTCCAAATTGAACATTCATTTTCAGACGCTTAGGATACCGTTTACAGAAGATATTGGTTCATTAACTGCTAGAAAGGGTTATCTTAGATTATACGGAAGGGAAGGACTTTCTTCAAAATTTATACAGAGTTTAGTGGCACGTAGATGGCAGAGCTTTCAGTTTGAGGCTTCTGCATGTATGGAATTTGAACCGGCATTTTTTAAACAGATGGCTGGTCTGATCTGTATGTATGACCAAGATAACTACTATTATTTGCATGTAACCCATCACGAGCATTTCGGAAAATGTATTTGTATTTTGACTTCTGTGAATCGTCAGTACGACGAACCTGTGGGATATATCCCTATCGATGTGGACCGAGTCTATTTAAAGGTGAAAGTATGTTATGAAAAACTGCAATTTTATTATACAACTTCGGAAAATATGACGTATCAGCCTGTGGGTCCTGTGCTTGATGCAAGTAACTTGTCGGACGAGGCGTGCAAAGAAGGCAATTTTACAGGGGCGATGGTCGGCGTTTGCTGTCAGGATTTAACCGGAGGGCGGAAATATGCAGATTTCGACTGGTTTCAATATCAAGAATGATTAAAGTAAGGGGAAAAAGAGATGCTAAAAATAAAAAATTTCGAACCAGACTACCAAAATATCGTCCAGGCGTCTTGCAACCAGGTGCCAAAACGTCTGCCGCTATATGACCATATTGTATCGGTCAAGATTATGGAGCAAATCCAAAATCGTGAATTTGGAGAGCTGATCCGTGGGAACCGCAGCGAACAGCGAGAATTTTTTCGACAGTACTGTTCTTTTTTCAAACACATGGGTTATGATGTGGTGATTTATGAGGATTGCGTTGGAGCAGCTATGCCGGGTAGTGGCGCACTGGGGGAGCATAAACCGGGCATAATTCGAGACCGGTCCGATTTCATTCAATATCCCTGGGAGGAGATAGAATCCCTCTATTTTGAGGCCAACTCGATTCACTTTGAACTTTTAAAAGAGACAATGCCACAGGGAATGAAGCTGTTGGGTGGCGCCGGAAATGGTATTTTTGAGTGCGTCCAGGACATTGTTGGCTTTACGGAGCTCTGTTATATGAAAGCGGATGACCCGGAATTGTACGGCGACCTTTTTGCAAAAGTTGGTGAAATGCTGTTGCGGATTTGGGCAAGGTTACTTCATGAACACAGCGATTTGATTTGTGTCTGCAGGTTTGGCGATGATTTGGGATTTAAATCTAATACCTTACTCTCGAAAGATGATATCAAGACATTCATCATTC
>CABSKZ010000389.1 GCA_902478395.1 uncultured Eubacteriales bacterium
GAAGAAAAAGATTCTCGGTGACTTCAGCGAATGCGAAGAAGAGGCGCTGATCGCTGAAATCTGCGCGCTGCCGCGTTTTCGCCTCCTGCTGAGCTATGTCAAGCATGACGGCTGGGTCTGTGATAACTGGCGAGGTCAGGCACTGCACGAGCCGCTTATTCAGAATGGCGGGGGCGCCGCAAGGCTGCTTTCGTATTATCATATCACGAAAACATATCCCGCTGTACAAAACTTAGTTGCGGCAATGCGGGACGAGGGGATGCTGCGGGCGGAATTCTAATCCTGCCTGAGATTGCTCGATTCGGGAATCGGTTGGCAGACATCCGCAGCAACAACTGCCTGACGCGCTGTTTTAGCAGTGCAATCTGACTTTTTGCGGCTGGAATTTCTGCTTCTTGTGAAAAAGGCGAGGCGGCAGGCTTTGATGGAGTCGAAAATCGATGTGCATTCACTGCGTCCGTCGCTGTTGTACGCGCATGGCGTGTGCTATTGGAAATCGGCGGATTGAGCAGGGAACGGGTGAAATCGCCCCTTACCGTAAAGCCGCGCAGTGCGCCGGAACGCTGCGCTTCTTCGGAGGCAGAGCCGTTCCGTGACGCTCTCACTGTGGGAAGACAACGCGTGCGGAGGCTTGAGCACCCGATTCGGCGAATGTGAATTTGCCGCCGGACTGCCCGGCGGTTTGAAGAGGAGGAGAACCGTCGAATGAAGATGTCGGAATACCTGGAGGTCCAACGGCTTACATACCGGGAATACTGTGCGTACCTGCAGCGGAAGTACGGCATCGGCCGCAGCGACTATATGACTGCGTCATGGAATCCGAGAAAAGCCTGCAAGCGCACGGATGAGGGGCTTTTCATCCATCATGTGTTCGAAGACCACACGATTATGCTGTCGCACAGGGATTGGGCTATGACGAAGCCGCGCGAGTGGCAGGCGGCGGAGAATCTGGTATACTGCGATTATTTGGAGCATCTGTTTCTGCACATCCTGATCTGCGAATATCCGGTAAGCCACACGGAAGATGTCGGCGTGGGCGGTGTTATAAATCACCTTGTCCCGCAGTTGAACGATCTGTACAGCGGCTGGCAGCCGAAAATGGATTATATAAAAATCTGTTTCGAGCTGGTCGGAAGCGACAAGTCAGTATATTTGGAGCTGCTGCGGCGTTTTATGAATACGGCGTATTAT
This sequence comes from uncultured Eubacteriales bacterium, assembly GCA_902478395.1. Taxonomy (GTDB): domain Bacteria; phylum Bacillota; class Clostridia; order UBA1381; family UBA9506; genus CABSKZ01. The sequence goes on from CABSKZ010000389.1 coordinate 1,192, forward strand.
GCTGTATTGGGGGACAAATGCCTGCTTACAAGTTCTGCTGCCAAATATGGTCGTTGGTCAGCAGCTGATAACAGAGCGTTGTTTATGGAAGTCAAACGGCTTTAAATGCAATTCGCTTGGAACGTTTTTTTGAAGAGAACGCCTCGCTGTGCCGTTTTTCGCGCCCGGCCTCGGACCTGTGCTTGGTGCGCGGAGCGGATCGATGTGTGGGCGTCGGTCGTGCCATATCTACTTTTTTGCGAACCTGAATGGTTTGCAGATTGTGCTTATGCCGCAGCCTGATATGGGCGCAATTGTGTCCGCTTTTGACAAACGCACAACACTACGCACTTTAGATGTTGTATTTGATAACGGTATGGATTCCAAAAAGTCATCTGTCTGCGGGTGGTTTCTCAACATACGAAGCGGCAGCAATTGTTCTCCTCTTGCTGATATTTTTAGTACGCGAATCAGGGTTTGCGGAGCCGACAACAAATCCGCAATGTATAAAACAGCGGCATTCTTCTATGCCGCGTGTGCGGAGCTTATTTGTTGGCTGCGGAGGTTCCCTGTTTGAACGATAAAAAATCCCTGCGGTGCGATTTGTACAGGAGCGTAAAAAACGGACAAAAGACAAAAAGCCCCTCCTATGGTAGAATAGAAATAAATCTATCATAGGAGGGAAATTTTATGCCAAGAGAGTACAGACATATCAAGATGTATGAAAAAGAAATATTTGAACTCAAAGGACAAGGGTTAAGCCAACGCCAAATTGCAGAAAAGTTAGGATTTCCATATAAAAAGATGCACGAATTTTTCAAACGGTATAATCGGAATCAGCGAAAAGCTGCATCCGGCGCAGGGCTGAAACAGAGTGGACGTCCGCGAAAAGATGGGAAAGAATTGCCACAGTCAGTTCAGCAATTAAGCAAAGTAGCGCAATTACGATACGAACTGTCAGAGAAGAAAAGATATATCAAGAGATTGGAAATGGAAAATGAACTGATGCGGGATTTTCTTTCGCTCACAGAAAGGAAGTGAGGACAAGCGCAAAATACATGGTGATCTACCGTCACAAAGAGAAGTATTCCGTTAGTGAGATGTGCAGATTTTTTGATGTATCCCGAAGCGGATATTACGGATATGTATCACGAATGGATACCCCGGCGAAAGATCTGCCGCTGGCGGAGAAGATACGAGAGTGTCAGGAAAAGTGTGGCCAAACATACGGATACCGCAGAGTACATATTTGGCTTAAAAAAGAAGGTGTGCATCATGACCCGAAAACCATTCTGCGGGTTATGCAGAAATACGGCTTGCTGTCGGTTATCAGGAGAAAGAAATACCGCAATTACGGAGAATATCTGCATCGTTACCCAAACCTGTTGAACAGGAACTTCAAAGCAGATCGACCGAATCAAAAGTGGGTCACGGACATCTCATACATCAAGACAGGACAAGGAACGCTGTATCTGTCTGTCATTCGTGATCTGTACGACAACAGTATTGTGGTGTACAAGACAGGAACAGCGCAAAACATCAATCTTGTGCTTAGTACCATTCGCGCAGCCAAACGCAAAGAAAAAGTCACTGCGGAGTTGCAGCTCCACAGTGACCAAGGCTTTCAGTATACATCTCATGCGTACTTTAAGCTGACACAATCTTACCACATTACGCCCTCCATGTCAAGACGAGGGAATCCTTATGACAACGCAATGGCGGAAAATTTCTTCTCGATTCTTAAAACCGAGTGTATTTACCGCGTCAAGCTGAAGACCTATGAGGAAGCGTGTCTCCTCATAGACAAGTACATCCACTTCTACAACAATGAGCGTATCCAGCTCAAGACAAAACTGACCCCGCTGCAATTGCGAAGTCAGTTTGTATCTTAAATTTTAATTCTATCTACCATAGGGGCTTTTTGTGCTGTCCGTACAATTTGGGGCAGTTCA
>CABSKZ010000390.1 GCA_902478395.1 uncultured Eubacteriales bacterium
GTATAAGAGACAGCCCTGCGTCTGTGCGTCAAACCCGGGTTATATTCTAATTGTTTACTTCGGCAAAAGCCCGGATAGGAACGCATGATTCCAAACGGAAGAAACGAAAGCACATCCAGGCATCGCGCGGACCGACGGCAGGACGCGTTTACATACAAACGATTTTCCGGACGGTATTCGCGGTTCTGATTGTCAGCTTCGAGCCAATATCCGCGCGGGCCGTCTTCGGCCACCAGTTGGTTTTCTGATACTCCTTTCGGCTGAATGACCAGAACACAGCGGACCGATATTCCTGTATTTGTTCCAATCCCTCTTTCGGCGCGCCAATCTCGTGATACACTTCCTGGAAAGTTACAGGTGGCAGGAGGAAAACGAGGTTATCGTAAATTTCCTGATTCTCCGTTCCCCACCAATCCGGGGCATGGCACAGAATGTCCGCAAGCTCCTCCTGTAAAATAACAAAAACGGGAATATCCAGGCCAAATTCACACTGCATCATGCGCTCGATGCGGTCGGCCAGCGCTGCCGCATCCGCTTCCTCGCAGGAAAAGACTACGTTTCCGCTGTTCAGCCAAGTCTTAACCTCCAGAAATCCGGCCGCTTCAAAGCATTTCTTCAACTCCGCCATCGGCACTTTGTTTTTGCCGCTGATGTTGATGCCCCGCAGCAGAGCGATATGCCGCTTCATCCAGTTCACCTCGCGTCACATTTTTTGCAGTCCGGCCCGCAGCAGCCGATCTGTTGGGTTGTGTGTTTTATAGCTGCTTCCGCAAATCTGCATCAAAGCAATTTTTTCGTGTAATAGTGCCGTTGTCCGGCGTACGGATATTCTTCGAGGGTAAAAACCTCCCGGTAGTCATGCTTTTTGTAAAATGCAGGTGCCTGAAAGGAAAAGGTGTCCACAAAGGCTATTTGCAGCCACGTTTTCAGGCCTCTTCCTCCGCGGCCTGAAGCAGCTTGCCTCCGATCCCCTGGCCCCGGAGCTGTTCGCTGACAAAAAGAAATTGGATGCAAAGCCAATTGCCAAAGGTTTCTCCCGTCAATCCCGCAAGCTTCCTGTCCGCCTCGTCTTCCAGAAAGACGCCGATGGGAACATTTTGGGATGCCTCGCGGCGGCTGAGATTATACGCTTTCAGCAGCTCATAGATCTCATGGATATCGCGCGCATCTCCATCATCTGTTATTCTAAAATTCATACATCATAGCTCGTAACACACATGGCCGTTTTTCTCTCCGTTCAAAAAACAGACGCTGTACAAACCGATTTGACCGGATTGCACCGCGTCTATGCGTCCGGCATTTTGACATCGACGGTTCTGCCGTCTTTGAAATGAATCACACAGGCGTATCTGCACTTCGGGCAGAACAGAGGAAAGTCTTCCAGCACCGTGTGTGGCCGGACCTGTGTTCTCGTCTTGCCGCCGCATCTTGGGCAGCGAAGCCACTGCAAACTCGATTGAAGCTCTTCCTTTTTGTCCATTCCGTATTCCCTTGAGGCCCACACGGCCCGCGCCGCCGGTTCTCCCTTCGTGCGCTTGTTCTTGGGGCCATGGCCTGTGGTCTTTCGTTGTCAATATGCACCGTTCGATATGTATCATTAATTATACTTAGAGAAAGCAGCTTTGTCAATAGGCGCGCGCCGCGCCTTCGGCGGAGAGGCTATCATGGCAGAATATAAACAGGCAAGTCCTTTCTTGGCACAATGATCGTCGAACCGAATACGATCCATTGATTTGTGCTGCTTTTCCGATTCCGGCGCACCATCAGCATCTGCCGGTCTTTTTGAATAAGTTCCCCTTCCGCTCCTCGCATGCCGTTACATAGCCCGCATTAGCTGCTTTGATACTGTCTTCCTTCAGCCGTTCCGCCGCAGTCAAAAACCGCTTCACATCCCAGCGGCGCACGCGGCAATGCAAGATTCGGCAGAAAGGGTGGTTTGTCTCCGCTGTAAGAATCCCCAGATGTACCTTGTTTTCCGCACAGTACGTACACAGCTTCTCTGCATAGTCGACTGCCGTATAGGAACAGTACAGCAGCGACCAGCGCTTTTGCCGAACCACATTGGAAACTTGCCGGAACCGTGCGCGAAGTTCTTCCTGCTTTTGCGCCAGCGCTTCCGCTTTGAACCGCTCCACGTGCTCTGGCCACGAATAATGGAATATCAGATTGATCAGGAAGCGAAACGCGTGCGGCTGTATGCCTGTTTGCTGCAAATGAAAAGTCGGCTTCAAGAGCCGCTCGTAGTTTTCCAGCACCTCGTAATTGTTGTGATAAAGAGAAAACTCTGCCTGATCGCCGCACAGCATCCACTTGTCCTCTCCGCACCGAATACACACGCTGTCCTGCTTAACACCAAAAAGCTGCGCGTGGTTGACAACGATCAGCGCGTAAAGTTCGCCGGTCATTGCGCCAAACCGCCGCAGAAGATCCATATATGCATCCATATGCTTTGCATCATCGCAGGAAATGCCCGCACGGACAATCGCTCTGCGCCCGCAAAGCCAGCAGCGTTTCAGATCCGTTCGATATTCCGTCAGCATCTCAAATTCCGCATCCGGAATTTTGGAAACTTCCGCGCAGTCGCGGTCATGGATTCGCTTTTCGACCGAAGAATAGGCATGCCGCATTACCCGGTTGCTCATCAGGCTGTCTCTGCGCCGCTTCTCCGGCGATACCCGCGCGGTTTGCACCGTCTTTTCCTGCCCGCGCTGCGGCTTTTCCGACTTTGGTTCGCTTTCTGAATTCTGCATCTGTGCAAGCAAGCTCGGAAAAGTCTTCGCGCTGATAATTTCTTGCAACCTTCGGCATATGTTTTACCTCTACGACCATTGTATCAGGCAAAACGGCAGTTGAAAAGCATTTTCACACAGAAGTCTTTCTGCTCCTGCTTTCCTGTTGCTTCATCCGAATAACAAGGGTTGAAGCAATCGGATGTTTTCCGGTGCGAAAAAATGACCCGCTGCGGGTCACCGAATTTCAGGAAAATTTCAAGCTCGACACGTTCGCGCGTGCTTCCCTTTTTCACTACGATATGATCTAAGATCGTTGTGACAAGTGCTGCATCCACGCCGTTTTCAAAGGACAACTTCTGTTCCAGTGCAGTCCGAACCGCCT
>CABSKZ010000391.1 GCA_902478395.1 uncultured Eubacteriales bacterium
TTTATTCCGGGAAATTAAATTGACACAGAAAACCCCGCTTGTGGTTGACATTCCCGACCGCCACGGTTCAACCGCCATGGCGGACGCCATCGCCTCCTATGTCCAGGAAGCGGTGGGGATTAAAATCTAACGGAGTTTCTGCCAAACGCAGCACATATTCTGTAAGATATGGGTGGTTCAACGCCCATATCTGATAAACGGGAGGTCTGATTATGCTGACAGCGGAAGAAAAAATTGCGCATTTTTCACAGCTTGTCTACCAGCAGTCACAAAAGCAGTATGACGCGATTTTGGAGCAGGCGCGAAGTGAAGTTCAGGATAAACTGGAAGCATATGAAAATAGATGCCTGGAAAAGGCATATCAATCCATTCAAAAGCAGATGACACTGATTCAGAAACAGTCGAACGAGTCTGTTTCCAAACTTCAGCTCGAGTCCAAAAAGGAACTGCTAAAAAAGCGCGAAAGCATGGTGGAGGACGTGTTCGGAGAAGTCCTGAAAAAAATTATGGACTTCAAAAAAACGGACGCATATCTCGGCTATTTATGCCTGGCGGTCGAAGACGCGGCGAAAGCGCTTGAAAATGGCACGCTTACGGTATCGCTCGACTATTCCGACAAGGAACTTCTGCCGCAGATACAAGCAAAGTTCCCTGGTTACACGGTTGAAATTCTCAAGGACAGCGACGATATCATCGGCGGCGTCCGGGTTACCGATACCGCGTCGTCGCGGATTGTAGATAACTCCATCGCGTCAAAACTGAATGAGCAAAAGGAAAAATTCCTCAACACCAGCGGCCTGTATATTTCATGATTGCCGCCTCAACCACTGCCAATGTCCGGAACCGTTTATTTCGGCTTCATTAAGCTTGGCGGATGGTTCGTATTGGTTCATGCCTGCTTCGGAAATTTTGTGCAGCCCGGAAAAACCAGAATGATAAATTCCCGGTTCGTCATAATTGACCGGCGGGCATGGCAAGCAAAACGCATACCGGACCCGCGGTATGGCACAGCAAAATATAAGCGGGTCAGAAAGGCAATGACAGGATTATGGCAACCGCAAAAGGTTTGATATATGGAATCAACGGCCCTGTCGTACACGTGAAGGGCAGCCGGGATTTCGGCATGCTCCAGATGGTTAAGGTGGGAAACGAGGGGCTGATAGGCGAGGTCATCGGCGTGGAGCCTGACAACGCGATTGTACAGGTCTACGAATCCACCACAGGGCTAAAGCCGGGCGAGCCGGTGGAATCAATGGGCATTCCGATGTCCGTTACGCTTGGCCCGGGCATTTTAAACAACATTTTCGACGGCATCGAACGCCCGCTGAAGGTATTGGAAACGAAAAGCGGCGCGTTTATCGAGCGCGGTTTAAACATCTCCGCAGTGGACATGGAAAAAAAGTGGAACGTAACCCTGTCCTGCAAACTGGGAGACAAAGTTAAGCCTGGAGATATTTTCGCCAGCACCCCGGAAACCTCGCTCATCACGCATAAAATCATGGTTCCAGCTGGTATTGCGGGCGAAGTTGTAGAAACTGTGCCGGACGGGCCGTATACTGTAAACGACACACTGGTAAAAATAAAAAATGAAAAGGGCGTTATAACCGAACTGAATATGCTGCAAAAGTGGCCCATTCGCACAGCGCGTCCAACGAGGGAACGGAAACCGATTTCCCGTCCACTGATAACAGGGCAGCGTGTTATCGATACTCTCCTCCCTATCGCGAAGGGCGGGGCGGCGGCCGTGCCAGGCGGGTTCGGAACCGGAAAGACCATGACGCAGCACCAGCTTGCCAAGTGGTGCGACGCAGATATCATTGTATATATTGGCTGCGGGGAGCGCGGCAACGAAATGACGCAGGTTTTGGAGGAGTTTTCTGAGCTGATTGACCCAAAATCGGGCCGTCCGCTGATGGACCGCACCGTCTTGATTGCAAACACGTCCAATATGCCGGTTGCGGCGCGTGAAGCCTCTATTTATACGGGCATCACGCTGGCGGAATATTACCGGGACATGGGCTACCATGTCGCAATCATGGCAGACTCCACGTCACGGTGGGCAGAGGCGCTCCGCGAAATTTCCGGCCGTCTGGAGGAAATGCCCGCGGAAGAGGGCTTCCCCGCATACTTGTCCTCGCGGCTGTCCGGGTTCTATGAACGCGCGGGTTATGTAGAAAATTTGAACGGTTCTGAGGGTTCAGTTACGATTATCGGCGCCGTTTCCCCGCAAGGAGGCGATTTTTCCGAGCCGGTTACACAAAACACCAAGCGTTTCGTCCGCTGCTTCTGGGCGCTTGACAAACAGCTCGCCTACGCGCGGCATTACCCTGCCATCAACTGGCTGACCAGCTATTCGGAATATTTAAATGACCTGTCAGACTGGTATGCAGAAAATGTGGATGAACAATTTTTAAAAGACCGCAGTGCGCTCGCTACTATATTGCAGGAAGAGAGCGATTTGATGGAAATCGTCAAGCTGATAGGCTCCGACGTTCTGCACGACGAACAGAAGCTGGTGCTGGAAATCGCAAAGGTTATCCGTCTCGGCTTCCTCCAGCAGAATGCGTTCCACAAGAGCGACACCTATGTGCCGCTCGACAAGCAGTTTAAAATGATGGAGATTATCCTCTATTTAAATAAAAAAGCAAAGGAAATCATTTCACGGCAAATTCCGATTTCCCAACTGAAAGAGACAAACATTTTTGAGGATATTATCAAAATCAAATATGATGTCGGCAACGATGAACTGACTAAATTCAACGAATATAAACGGAAAATCGACGAGCTGTGTAATCAGATTATCAAAAATCAGCAGTAGTCCGGTTCATTCCCGGCAGGAACGGAGGCCGTAACATGGCAGTAGAATATCTGGGTTTGGAAGAAATCAGCGGCCCACTGGTCGTTTTGGAAGGTATTTCAGACCCATCCTTTGAAGAAATTGTGGAAATCACGCTCGGCGGCAAAAAACGCACGGGCAGAATTATAGAAATCAGCGGGGACAAGGTCATTGTGCAGGTGTTTGAAAACACATCGGACATGTCGCTGACCAACACCAAAACCCGGCTGACCGGCAAGCCGATGATGCTCCCGCTCT
>CABSKZ010000392.1 GCA_902478395.1 uncultured Eubacteriales bacterium
GCTATCTGCTCCTCACGCTGTACGCGAAGCGTCACAAAGGCCTCGGTTTCTTTGTGGAAGTATCGGTCAAGCTTTGCGAACCGGTCTTCCACCCGTTGTTTCAGAGCCGGTGTCAGTTCAATTTGTTTTCCTGTAATCGTGATTTTCATGTCGCTCAACTCCCTTGTATGTATTAAAATAAGAACAAAGTTCTTATATGTATATTATATACCCAGATAGTTTGTCTTTAAACATTTTTGAACGAATAATTTCTTTTTCGGTCACGAATAATTTGGATTCGGATAAATAATCGGGTGGGGTGGGTCATATAATGAAACTGTATGGGATTTGCCCGGACGGGCAGGAATGGAGGAGCTTCTTTGAAAAAAATCAGTTTTATGTTGTCGTTTATCATTCTTTCTGCCATGATGGTTTGTGTGCCGGCGGAGGCGCTGGAGGTCTCGGCAAAATACGCCTGTGTCATGGACAGCCTCACAGGAAAGGTATTATATGAAAAAAATGCACGCCAGCAATATTCCATGGCAAGCACAACAAAAATTATGACAGCGCTGGTCGCTCTGGAGAAAGGGAATATGGAAGATACTGTAACTGTCAGCGCGAACGCGGCAGGAACGGAAGGCTCCAGCATCTATCTGAAGGCGGGGGAAAAGATTAAGCTGGGCGATCTGTTATACGGGCTTATGCTGGAATCCGGCAACGATGCAGCAATTGCGGTAGCGGAGCATATCGGCGGCAGTGTGGCGAAGTTTGCGGATATGATGAACGAAAAAGCAAAGGAAATCGGTGCGAAAAATTCGCATTTTATGAATCCAAATGGCCTAGATGAGGATGGACATTACACCACGGCTTATGATCTGGCATTGATAACGCGTGCGGCGCTCAAAAATAAGGACTTTGCCCAGATTGTATCTACCAAAAAGAAAACCATTTCCAACGGGACGGAAAATTATGGGAGGTCTTTGTCGAACCACAATAAACTGTTGAACCTGTACAAAGGCTGTGTTGGGGTCAAAACCGGATTTACCAAGAAAACGGGGCGGTGTCTGGTTTCCGCCGCTGTCAGGAACAATTTTCAGGTCATTGCGGTGACACTTGCCGCGCCGGACGACTGGAACGATCACACCAATATGCTCAATTACGCATTTGAGCATTATAAAGCAAAGCCGCTGGTGATTAAGGATATGATTATCAAAACCATTCCTGTGCGGAATGGAAGCAGCAATACGCTGGAGCTTCTGGCGAATGACGATTTTTATGTCACCCTAGAGGACAAAGAAGGTCTCAACAAGGTCAGAATCGATTACGAGGTTCCTGCCCATATCAACGCGCCGGTCCAAAAAGGAACGCCGGTCGGGAAAATCAAAATATATTATGCAAGAGAACTAGTCAAGGAAGTAGAACTTTGTGCGGGAGTGGATATTGAATATGTAGAGCCGGAAAAGCCATCCCTGCTAGAGAATGTAAAAAAGCTGCTGACGCATTGGTTTGAGAAGGATTGATTCTAGATTTAACATAAATTGTGTTGTGCCGTAAGTTGAAGAGAAATTCCGCACCGCAGACACATTAGAAACTATCAGAAAAACAGCCCCGGGACTCCGGGGCTGTTTTTCTGATGTTTAGACAGTTAATGCTGGCATTATAGAGTATGGTAAAACAGAAGAATATCCTCAAACGTTCCGTCCTTTCGCTGAAAGCCCTGCGGCACGGTGCCGAGCCGTACAAATCCCAGCTTTTCATATAAATGGATTGCGCCAGTATTCGACTTTACCACCGCGTTGAACTGCAGTACACGGAAGCCAAGCTCCCGCCCCATTTTCAGACAGTGGCGCACCAGCTTTTCCCCAATATGCCGTCCACGGATACTTGGCCTTACGGCAAAGCTTGCATTGGACAAATGGCCGCACCGCCCAATGTTGTTTGGATGCAGCACATAAAGCCCGGCAATTTCGCCGCCTAGTTCTGCAACTCCTGTAAAGCTCTGGGAAGCAAAAAACTCCTGGGCTTCCTCTTTTGTGAGCGGGTCAATCTGTGGAAACGCATTGCCTTCCAGCACGACGCCGTTCCAAATTTCTGTCATGGCAGGAATGTCTTCCTCCTGGTATTTACGAATCGTAACACACATATTTCCGGTCTCCTTCTGTTCGGGCTATGGACTCGCTCCTTTACACCTACCGCAGCTTAATCCCGCTGTAAAAGCCGCGGAGTTTTTCGCAGGATTCGTTGAATTTGACCATCTCAGCATCGTTGAGAGGCAGCTCAATCACGCTGCGGACGCCGTTGCGGTTTACGATGCAGGGAACACCCACATAAACGTTTTCCTGCCCATATTCGCCGTGGAGAAGAGAAGAAACGGTCAGTACGCTGTTCTCGTTGCCGAATATTGCGCGCGTAATGCGGACCATTGCCATACCAATGCCGTAATATGTCGCCTTTTTTGTCTCGATAATTTTCTGTGCCGCGTTTTTCACTTCCAGGCTGATGCCGTCCATATCGTCTATCGAATATTTTCCTTTTGTTTCTTCACAGATGGAAAGCACAGGCTTCGTTGCCAGCATGGCCTGGGACCACGGGACGAACTCACTGTCACCGTGTTCACCCATTACATAGGCGTGAATGTTGCGCGGATCGACGGAGAAATATTCGCCGAGCAAATACCGCAGACGGGCAGTGTCGAGCGCCGTTCCGGTTCCGATAACGCGGTTCGGGTTGAAGCCGGACAGCGAATAGGTCACATGGGTCATAATGTCCACCGGATTGGTCGCTATCAGGAAAATGCCGCCGAAGCCGGACGCGATGACCGGCTCGATGATGGATTTGAAAACTGTGGTGTTGCGCTGCAATAAATCCGTCCTGGACTCGCCCGGTTTCTGCGCAACGCCTGCGCAGATAGCAACGATGTCCGCATCGGCACAGTCGGAATAGTCCGCTGCATAGATTTTCATGTTGGAGCCGGAGAAAGCAAGCCCGTGGTTTAAATCCATTGCCTCCCCGATAATCCGGTTTTTATCAATGTCAATGAGCGCCAGCTCATCGCAGGCGTTCTGGTTCAAAAGGGCATACGCGTAACTCATACCGACGAATCCCGTGCCGATA
>CABSKZ010000393.1 GCA_902478395.1 uncultured Eubacteriales bacterium
GTTTTCAGGTGAATTAGCAGGTTGCGGAACGTCGCTTGCTTCAACTAAAATATGGCTTATATCCTGCGTTCTTACATAGCGAATCACGTAACGCGACGACTTCTTGCCACTGTCACTTTTACATGTGATTTTAACACCGGATGGAATTTCTTCAAGAGCATAGGTCACATCATCGGGTGCTCCAGTCACCTGAACATTAAACTGATCCTCGTCTATTTCCATATCATAGACAAATTTTTTCGGCGCGAAGCCTGAAAGCGGCGTACCATTTACTGTGATTCCATCAACCGTCGCCACCTCTTTTTCTGGCATAGGCCATTGCGCAAGGTCGATAAGCTCGGGTTCTTCCTCCGGGATTGGGTCGGCCGCTGTAAGCGGAACCATCCACACAGCAACCTTTTCACTGCCTTTGACAGGCATTTTAATGGAAAGCTTTTTGATTGTCGGGTATGCTGTATCATCAAAATCAGCAATTGTCGGCGTATTCGGTAACGCCGCAGCAGGCAGAACCTCAAATGTGGCATCCACTGGGGAAAGAATTTTGCAGTATAGTCGGTTTTCACCGATTGAAAGCACTGCCGTATTTCCATTTGTTGTAATGTCTGCCTTGGTATGCATGAACCAGTAAAGAGTATTTCGTGCGCCGCTCACCAGTTCATCCTGAATCAAGAATTCACGGCGGTTATTGAACAACGCAATCCCTCTTTTTAGGGAGGAAGAATAGCGTCTGTACGCGTCTGATAAATCCATGATACTGTATGCACTATTATCCCCCGAATAAAAATCCTCAAATCTAGTATGCGTCGTCAACTCCTGTCCAAACTCAAGGTTCGGATACGTTGCACCCGGGTCAAAAAACAATGTGTTATGTCCCTGCGGCGAAGCCCCATAATACATATATCTCGTCATACGGAACTGCGACGGGAAACCGGCTCTTGAACCAACGAGCGGATAAAATTCAATTCCCCACTCCTGCCCCAACGCTGCAAGGGTGAACGTTCCCATGTCCATATCTGAATGTGAAATTTGCGGAAATCCTCCCTTTGTTCCTACAAACAAGGCATTTTCATCCTCCCACGCACTGCGCATAGTAGCAACAGGCGCGTGTCCGTCAAAGCATCGGTCAAGCGGAAGTTCATCATACATTCCTTGTGCTCGCTCACGCATCTCCTCAGTGTACCAGTATGGCGCCAAGGTTATATATGCCTTATTTGCTCGAATGATCTCAAACTGATACTGTGCATAATGCGGATTATCAAACAGTTCCGCCAAATAAAACATCTCTGGTAAACCGATCACTTTTGCACTGTCATCTCCGAACTTAAAACGAATATCCTTGGTAGGCCCCTGCAAATAAAGCGGATAATAACCAGTTTTTGAAAAACCAGTGAATTCTTCCAACTTGTAAGACTTTCCCAGCCCACTTCGTAGGGCTGCTAAAAAATCAATAAAATTTTCTGACATGTAGGACCAATACGCAACACCTTCGGGGAAGCTCCCGTCAGGATAATACTCCATGAGCGAGTGTGGGATAGCACTGACACACTGTACCACCATTTGCGCAGCTTCGTTTGGGTATTCATTCATAATCGCCATTGCGCCAATTCCCAGTCCACCATTTGTCACGGGGTTCCAGTTATTCAAGTTTAGGTTTGGTTTGTTCAGTTTCGCAGCTACCGCGTGTTTCAAAATTCCTGTTGCTACGGTATCCCTCTGCTCTTCAGTCAATGCATCGTAAACCAGGTCAAAGCTTATTCCAACATTTTTAGCACAGTCTCCGACGTTTAAATCCTTACCGCCTGCGTTCCAATGGCTATATCCTGCCATTTTCGCCATGAGTTCATATGCGTGGTCTGCATACTTTTTATCAAGCGTCAACTGATATGCCTTCGCAAAATTGACGATCGAACCGCCTCTATAAAGCATATCAGTACCATTTGCATTCAGTGTAAAATCGTCTGGAATTTCAACATCCATCCCACTGTCAGCAGCCGCAATAATTTGCTCTGCCCATTTTGTTACCAGCTCGTCCCCCTCGCTGTACCACCTTCTCGTTCTTTCCCAGTCTTCTTTTGTACCAAGGATCCTCGGATGTTCTCCGTTTGGGCATTTTTCAGCAAAGTCCGCAAGCACCTCTTCGGTTGTTGGTACATCGGTAATATCGTAAATTTCGTCCCATTTGGTGTAGTCAGGAAACTGTGCCTCGAACGCGGCCATTGTCTTTGTCGAACCACTCTCTATGGTATAACTCCCCACCGTTGCGCGCGAGGTTTCCGTTTCCCTGGTACCCGACATTTCATCGTTCTTTTTTCCTGTGCCGATCTTCTCGCCCACGTACGGACGCTTGTTATAGGTGACAGTTTCCTCATCAAAGCTTTCGTCCAACTCGTTAATTATGATAGAAGGTGCACTGCAACCGCCAAAGATATAAAACTTCGCTGATAAAACGCGCGTTTTGGCGGAATTAAGCTTAATGACCATATGGGGCAGATTAAACTGCGATTCTCTCGTGTAATACCTCGCACCAACGGTTGCGTTGGCAAGATATTCAGACACGATCTGAATATCAATCGATTTGTCTTTCGAAAAATAGATTTCGTTGATGCGCTTTGTGAGATCCGCTTCGTACCAGAAACCAAGATTCGGATTCGGCGGATCAACCACAAGGGGATCGTCATTTCCTTCGCCGTTAAAATCAAACCCTACATAAACATAGGACATACCTTGCTCCAAAAAGGATTGTGCGGTTGCGTATATCTCCTTACCAAAATTTTTTTCTTTCTGCGCTGGATCAATGAAAGTGTCTCTTGCCGCAACATATGTATATGTAACATTCTCCTCGCTCGCGACGGCTGGGAATGCCGCTAAAGCAATAACAAAAATAAGAAGCGCAATTAAAAAATGTTTTTTCATATTGAATTTTTCCTTTCACTCCATTTTTATCATACTTTAATCATTATAAAGAATGATTTCCCACACTGCCGATGCACTGGCGCGGATAAGGACCGTACTGCCGATTCCAACTTCGCTTAATGTCCCGTAACGTACCTTGTTTTTGCTGTTG
>CABSKZ010000394.1 GCA_902478395.1 uncultured Eubacteriales bacterium
ATGCGGTTTAAAAAATTCCCGCAGCTTTTCGTTGTATTTGCTCCTGCATTTTGGACACCCGATGCTGTTAATGCTCAGTTCGATTCCCGTCACGCCAAGCCGCTCCATCAGCAGCATCGCGAGGGAAATTACCTCCGCGTCAATCGCCGCGCCTTGCGCGCCGAACACCTCCACGCCAAACTGGTGGAAGGCTCTAAGCCGGCCCGCCTGCGGCTTCTCATACCGGAAGCACGGCGAAATATAGTACAGCTTGCTCGGCTGCGGCTGCGCGTAGATAGAATTTTCCACGAAGCTCCGCACGACAGGAGACGTGCCCTCCGGCTTGAGCGTAATGCTGCGCCCGCCCTTGTCCTCAAACGTGTACATTTCTTTCTGTACGACGTCCGTCGTTTCTCCTACGCCACGCTCGAACAATTCCGTGTGTTCAAACATCGGGGTGCGGATTTCGCTGTATCCGTAATCGAGGCAGAGCTGCCTTATTTCCCGCTCAATATTGTGCCATTTATACGCATCCGCAGGCAATACGTCATGCGTTCCTCTTGGTGCTTTTACCTGCATACTATCCCTAGCCTTTCCGGCCGCCTGTATATCCAGCCCCAAATCTGCCGCGGCCCGGGCAGACTGGCTACGCCGTTTCTCCTAAATAAAAACGGCCCGCGGCACAGCCCCAAATACTCCTCCCAGAGGGCAAGGGAATTTGGGCCGGCGCCGCCGCGCTGCGGGCAGGAAAGCACTTTTGATTCCTGCCCGTTCATAAGCAATTATTATATCATACCCCGCAGAAAAATGCAATCCTTATCCCGCTATCTCATTGATATTTAATTCCAACAGTTTCGACACGCCTTTCTCCTGCATCGTGACGCCGTAAATCACATCGGCGCACTCCATCGTGCCGCGCCGGTGAGTCACGATGATGAACTGCGTTTCCTTGCTGTAGTTTTTCACATAATCTGCAAACCGATACACATTCACATCGTCGAGCGCCGCTTCAATTTCATCCAAAAAGCAGAACGGTGTCGGCCTGGTTTTGAGTATCGCGAACAGCAGCGCAATCGCGGACAACGCCCGCTCCCCGCCGGACAGCAAAGACAGGCTTTGCAGCTTCTTGCCAGGCGGCTGTACATCGATGCTGATGCCGCATTCGAGAATATTATCCGGGTCCTCCAACGTCAGAGATGCGCTGCCCCCGCCGAACAGCTCTACAAAAGTAGTTTTGAAATATCCGCTGATTTTGCGGAACTGTTCCTCAAACTGCTTGCGCATTACAGTTAGCATCTCCGCGATAATGCTGTTTAAATCCTCCTTCGCTTTCACGAGGTCATTTTTTTGGCCGGACAAAAATTCATACCGCTCCGAGACCGATTTATATTCCTCAATCGCATCCACGTTGACGTTGCCCAGTTCCCGGATTTTCGAGCGCAAGCCCGCAATTTTTTTATTCACTTCTGCGGACGGGCCGACGTCCCGCCGGTAGGCAAGCGCTTCGGAATGAGTCAGCTCGTACTCGTCCCAAAGACGGTTGATGGTATTTTCCAGCTCTACGTCCAGCTTGACCTTTTTGGTCTCAATCCGATTGTATTCCCCCGTCAGGGAATAGACTGTCTCGCGCAAATCCTTTGCTTTTCCCTGTAAATCGCGCGACTTCTCCTCGAACTCTTGCTTTTCGGCAAGCAACGTCTGAATTGCAGCTCCCAGTTCTTCCACCTTTTTCGAAGCCTGTTCCATTTCTGTTGTTTTTACGGCAATTTCTTCTTCCAGCTGGGTATTTTTCCGCTCAATATCGCCTGTTTCACTATCCCGCAGGGCAATGCTGTTTTCATATTGCGTCCGGTCCAGCTTCAGGGCGGCTATTTTTTCCTCTAAAACGGAAATGTCCTTTTCAACGGCCGATTTCTCCACTGTTTTTTCAACCACCGCGTCGGAAATCTTTTGCTTGCGGTTCATCACGCTCTCGAAATCTGCTTCCAACGCATTGACCTTTTCCCGCCCCGCAACGACTTCCGCTTCTTCCTTTTCAATTTCCGCGCGCAGCTCTTTTGCCTCTGCTTCCGCTGCGGCGAGCTGTTCCTCCAGCGCGGTGTTTTCCTGCTCCAGCGTTCCGCGCTCCTGACGGAGCCGTTCCGCCATTCCGCCGCTGTAGGTAATGTCCTGATTGAGAATCAACAGCACTTCCCGGTTCTCCGCCAAAGCCGCTTCTCCCTTCCGGATGTTCCCCGAAAGCTCGGCCAGTGTGACTTCCATTTCTTCAGCTGTCTCTTTTAGACGAGCCTGCTGCCGCTGGAGCGCGGCAATTTCCTTTTCGAGCGAAGCAATGTCCTGTTCCCGCCCCATGATGTTCGCGTGCCGCAGCTGCGCGCCGCCCGACATGGAGCCGCCGACGTTGAACAGTTCCCCTTCCAGTGTCACGATACGAAACGAATTTTTGTACTTTCGGGACATCGCGATTCCGTTGTCTACATTGTCGACCACAACCGTCCGACCGAGCAGATTCCGCACAATTCCTGCATATCTGCCATCGTACTGCGCCAGCTCGCTTGCCACCGCAAGGAAGCCCCTTTCGTGGGCCAGCTTCGATGTGTCCATGACAGTTCCGCGTACCGCGGAGATGGGCATAAAGGTAGCCCTGCCGCTTTTGGATGCCTTTAAGTAGGCGATTGCGGCCTTCGCGTCCTCTTCCGAATCCACCACGATATTTTGCAGTGCGCCGCCAAGCGTAACTTCGACGGCTGTGCGGTACTTCTCCTCTGTGCTAACGAGTTTGGACACTGGGCCGTGAATGGCCGTGCCTTTCAATACGCCGCCACGGTGCTGTTTCATAACCTCACGGACACTCTTTGCATACCCTTCAAAATTTTGCTCCATCGCCTTTAAAACCTGAAGGCGGGACCGCTTTTCCCCAATGCTCACAGACAGCTGCGCCGTCTCCTGCCTGTCCGCTTCCAGTTTCCGGGAAAGACCGGCCTGCTGGTCTTTCTCTTCGGAAAGTTTCCCTTCGATCGAGGCTATCAGCTGCTGCTTTCTTGCCCGTTCCTTTTCAAACTGCTCAAGCTTTTCCGTGCCGGAG
>CABSKZ010000395.1 GCA_902478395.1 uncultured Eubacteriales bacterium
AGATTATAAAATGGATCATGCTGAAAAATGATTCAGTGTGCGGATGAAATAGCATGGATGATGAAAAGGATGGATTTGGATTATGCGAAATTTGAAATAATTTTTATTGCAAAAAATGTGATTGCCATGCGTAATTTGCAAATCAGAGACTTCATAAATGCCGTGACGGGGTATTAAATCCATGTGCAGTATTACCACCCAAAAATTATAGGCAATTGGATATTGAAGTTTTGCACGTTATAAACGATATTTAGGAACTGAAAACATACTATGAAAATGTCTTGATGGAAGCAGAATAAAGTATGTGCTTAGAACGAAAAACAGAGCGGTCTATTTCTGACTGCTCTGTTTTTATATTACGGCCTTAAGCAGCCGTGATGGTGATCCTAATGTACCGTCATCCCAGGCGGCGTCGAATGTTAAAGAGCACACCTTTTCATCCCCGCGGTCGACGCTGTAGATTGGCAAGAGTTTTTCGGTTTCCCCTTCATTAAAAACACTCTTTGCGTTGCTGTTTCCAATGATAAGGATAACGGCAACACAAAGGATTAGGAAGGAGTATAGCACAATATTTTTTCGTTTCAGCAAGTATATCTTCATATAAAAAACCTCCTTTTGTTTCTAATATATTTGCAGGAGGCGTGAGATATGTCACGGAGAGAGCTTTATTACGCTGATACAAGCCTGTGAAACCATAACGGAATCTGATGCTCCGTTGATTAAATGAAGAATAACAGGAAACGGTTTTTTGAGTGTTGTATTGTCCGCAACTTCAAAGAACGTTTGTAGTGACAAAAACTGCTTTTTGTCTGCTTTGCTTTCCATACACGCCATAGAGCCTGGAACTAGGATTCCGTTTGCGGTGAGGAAGATGGCAAGTTCTGACGGGGTTGCAGCAGAATGGAGAGAGGCACACAGGTGATAAGAAACCATATAAATTCCAGGCGTAAGCAACTGGATTTCTCCATTGTTGATGCGAAATGAGATAGCAGAACCAGAAGAAGTCTGAACCGTATTGAATCTGACTGGAGAAGCGTTAGACACATGTTGCTGGGATGGATTTGTTACACACAATAGGTTGAGCGGCGGAACAAAAGAAAAAAGCTCCTGACGGAAAGCCTGATCCAAAGTTGACATTTGTCATCCCTCCTTTTTATTGATACAGTATATGTATTTTTCCCATTCTTTGTTCATACATTTCCAAAAAGATTACAGTGAAAACAACAGGTTGAAAGCATGACCACGGCCTTACCTTCATATATTACAACGAGGTGAGAACGTGAGAAGAATCAAGATGTTTGTAATCAACGCGGTCATCCTAACCGCGACTTCGTTGCTGATGCGGACCATTGGCGTATCGTTCAGCGTATACATTTCCAATAAAATCGGCGCGGCCGGAGTCGGATTATTTCAGCTAATTATGTCGGTCTATACGTTTGCTATCACGCTGGCTTCCTCCGGCATCAATCTGGCGGCAACGCGGCTTGTCTCTGAGGAATTGGCAAACGGAGCGGAAGCGGGCGCGAAAAAAGCGATGAAGCGCTGCTGCGCTTATGGTCTGCTTTTCGGTACATCAGCTGCGCTTTTGCTGTTTTTTGGCGCTGATTTCATCGGTGCGGACCTGCTGCGTGATGCACGGTCGGTAAAATCGCTTAAGGTATTAGCCGTAAGCCTGCCATTTATTGCAATGTCATCTGCCATGAGCGGATATTTTACAGCGGTCCGGCGGGTGGTGAAAAGCGCGTCCGCACAGGTGTTTGAACAGTTTATCCGTATCACAGTTTGCATATATGGGCTGAATCTGCTTGCGCCAAAGGGATTGGAATATGCCTGTTTGGCCATAGTTGGCGGCGGGAGTATATCGGAAATTTCTTCTTTCTGCTATTTATATCTGATGTACCGTCACGACAGAAAGCGGTACCGGACAGACGGAAAAACCGGGAAGGCATTAACCGGGCGAATGCTGGGTATCGCGCTTCCTGTCGCGCTGAGTTCCTATGTGCGGTCTGCGCTGACGACAATCGAACAGCTGTTGGTGCCGTCCGGCTTAAAAAAATCCGGCCTGTCAGGGGAGAATGCTTTGGCGCAGTATGGGGTGATACAGGGAATGGTCATGCCGGTGATTATGTTTCCCTCCGCGTTCTTGAACGCATTTTCATCTCTGCTGGTGCCGGAGTTGTCGGAATGCCATGAGCGAAAAAATAATAAGCAGATAAACCATATCATTTCGCGTGTTTTTCATGTAACGCTCCTGTTTTCCATCGGAGTCAGCGGAATACTTATCAGCTTCCCGAAGGAATTGGGAATGGCGATTTATAACAGTACGGATGCCTCCCTTTTCATCAAGGCACTGGCGCCGCTGATTATGGTGATGTATCTGGACAACGTTGTCGATGGAATGCTGAAAGGGCTGGACCAGCAGGTCAGCTCTATGCGTTATAACATTATCGACTCCCTCGTCAGCATCGCGATGGTCTATTTTCTTCTGCCTGTGACTGGAATTGGCGGGTATGTCGCGGTTATCTATGTCAGCGAGCTGTTAAACGCTTTTCTCAGTATGAACCGGCTGATTCATGTGACCGATTTTCGGATACGGTTCTTTGACTGGGCCATAAAACCGATTATCGCGATTTTTTTTGCCGCAACTGCTGTGCGTGTCAGCGCGTTTGCGTTTGGAACGGGACTCGCGACAGACGTCCCTTCCGTTGTGCTGTACCTTGCGGTAACAGTTTTGCTTTATATCCTGTTTTTATGGATGATGTCCTGTATCACCAGCGATGACCTGCTGATGGTGAAGGCGGTATTAAAATGATATAAAAAATAGAAAATTGATATTTAGGTTCGTTTTTATGGCTTGCAATTTCCTCTTTTGTCACATATAATTATTAAAATGTGATGAAAGGGGATTTTTGTATGGGAATCGGTATTGGAATTGATACAGGAGGAACCTATACCGACTGTGTCGCTTATGATTTTACAGAAAAAAAGATTTTGGCTTCCGCCAAATCGCTTACAACAAAGGAAGATCTGTCAATTGGTATCGGCAAAG